>JAIPAE010000069.1 GCA_021740245.1 Bacteroidales bacterium
AATGGAACACAGCGCCAAAATTATTTCCATCAATACTGACCCCGATGCACCTATTAATGAAATAGCTGATTATGCAATTACAGGGAAGGTAGAAGATGTTATACCTAAAATGATAAAATATTATCGTAAACATTCCAAGTAAAAACGAAAAATTGTAACCAATGGCAAATTTTTTTACAGATAATAAGCATCTGAAATTTCATTTATCGCATCCTTTGATGAATAAAATCGTGGATTTGAAAGAACGTAATTATACAGAATACGGAAAATATGACGATGCACCGGCAGATTTTGAAGATGCTCAGGATAATTTTGAAAAAGTATTGGATATCATAGGAGAGATTGCCGGTGAAACGATAGCAGAAAATGCAGAAAGTGTTGATACTGACGGAGCAAAAGTTGTTAATGATCATGTTGTTTATGCCAAAGGTACTGCTGAAAACATAGATAAGCTGAGCAATGCCAACCTGTTTGGACTTTCATTGCCACGAAAATACGAAGGCTTAAATTTCCCGATAGTACCTTATGTTATGTCAGCAGAAATAATATCCCGTGCTGACGCCGGATTTGCTAATATCTGGGGATTACAGGATTGCGCGGAGACCATTCATGAGTTTGCTGATGAAGAAATGAAAGAGGAAGTATTACCCCGCTTTAATCGTGATGGAATTACAGCCGCCATGGATTTAACGGAACCGGATTCCGGCTCAGACCTCCAGTCGGTACAACTAAAAGCCCATTACGATGAATCAAAAAAAACATGGATACTGAATGGTGTTAAACGTTTCATTACTAACGGAGATGCTGATGTCGCCCTGGTACTGGCCCGTTCAGAAGATGGCACTAAAGACGGTCGCGGTTTGTCTTTATTCCTGTATGAAAAGGAAAGTGATAAAATGATCGTCCGCCGTGTGGAAAACAAATTGGGTATTAAAGGCTCCCCAACAACAGAATTGGTTTTTAAAGACGCACCTGCCAAATTGATTGGAAATCGTAAAATGGGATTGATCAAGTATGTTATGGCTCTGATGAACTCAGCACGACTTGGGGTTGGTGCTCAATCTGTTGGAATTGCGGAGGCTGCTTATCGTGAAGCTATACTCTATGCAAATGAAAGAGAACAGTTTGGCCAGGCCATCATAAAATTTCCTGCCGTTTACGAAATGTTAACCGATATGGAAGTCAAGACTACGGCTATTCGTTCATTACTATATGAAACCAGCAGGTATGTGGATATATACAAAACATATCTCTTTATTAGTGAAGAACGCAAACTGGAAAAAGCCGAGCGTCAGGAAATGAAAAAGTATCAACGTCTTGCTGACATTTTTACTCCATTGACAAAACTCTTTTCCAGTGAATTTGCTAACCAGATAGCATATGATGCTTTACAGGTGCATGGTGGCTCAGGATATATGAAAGATTATCCTGTAGAACGTTTGTTCCGCGATGCCAGGATCACAAATATTTATGAAGGTACTTCTCAATTGCAGGTTGTTGCAGCTATCAGAGGAGTAAGTAACGGAGCATTCCTGAAAGTTATGGAGGAATTTAGCGGTCAATCCGTAAAACCGGAAATGGAATACCTTCATAAAACACTTTCTAAAATGAAAGACCAGTATGAAAAAGCCGTACGAAAAGTCAGGGATTTTGAAGATGATGAATACTGGGATTTCCATGCCAGAAGATTGGTGGAAATGGCAGGTAATATCATTATCGGTTACTTACTACTTTATGATGCCAATCGTGACAGCGAATATGACAAAGCTGCCTCACTATTTATCATGAAAGGCAGATCTGAAAATATCCGGCATTACAGTTATATCAATAATATTGGTATACGGGAAATGGGGGATTTCAAAAAATAAGATTTCTTTGATGGACCGGGCCAGATCCTCCGGTTGGCGAAAATATACACTCGCATGATAATAATGAAGCTACAAATATTGTGTAATGTACATTTGACCCATCATGGATAGAACCCCGCTTGCAGCGGGGACTGTTAAAAATTTACAAAATAAACGGATGAAACATCCATGATCCGCCTAAGGCGGAACATACACGCGGATGATTAAATGGCGTAATGAGTAATGCGAGAGGGTGAACGAAGCGACTTAAGCGGCTTAAGCGAACGAAGAGACGAAGAGGCGAAGAGGCGAAGAGACTGAGAGACTATGAGAAACAACGAACAAACACAGAACACAGAACACCGAACAATAATTTAAACAGATGAAATAAAAAACCCGCTTTTACATATTAGCGGGTTCTTTTATATTCGCTTAATGCTTTATTAATTTTGAGATGCCGGTTTTTTGGAACTGTCATTCTCATGTGTGTCAGATTTGCTGGCTAAAGCTTTTTTAGCTTTCTTAACTTTAATTTTTATCTCTTTTTTCTTTTCATCAAAATCAACAGTGATTGTATCTCCTTCCTCCAGTTTTGAAGAAATGATTTCTTCAGCCAGGTGATCCTCAATATACTTTTGAATTGCCCGTTTTAAAGGCCGCGCACCATGTTGAATATCCCAGCCTTTTTCTACAATGAAGTCTTTAGCTTTTTCAGTAAGTTTCAGTTTATAACCAAGGTCTTCCACTCGTTTATAAAGATGAACAAGTTCAATATCAATGATTTTGTGAATATGTTCACGTTCAAGAGGTGTAAAGGTAACCACATCATCTACTCTGTTAAGAAATTCCGGTGCAAAAGCCTTTTTTAGAGCATTTTCAATAACACTTTTTGCATTATCAGCCATTGAAGCCTGACGGGCACCGGTGCTAAAGCCCACGCCGGTACCAAAATCTTTCAATTGACGCGTTCCTATATTAGATGTCATGATAATTATAGTATTCTTAAAATCAATTTTACGACCATAACTATCTGTAAGTACACCATCATCAAGCACCTGTAGAAGTAAATGGAATACATCAGGATGCGCTTTTTCAATTTCATCAAGCAAAATAACCGAATAAGGCTTCCGTCTTACTTTTTCTGAAAGCTGCCCACCTTCTTCATATCCAACGTATCCGGGAGGAGCACCAACAAGTCTTGAAACAGCAAATTTTTCCATATATTCGCTCATATCCACACGAATAAGAGCATCGTCACTGTCAAACAACTGGTGAGACAATACTTTAGCCAGGTGAGTTTTTCCAACACCAGTAGGACCTAAAAAGATAAAAGAGCCAATAGGCTTGTTCGGGTCTTTCAGTCCTGCGCGGTTACGTCTGATTGCTTTAACCACTTTTTCCACGGCTTCATCCTGTCCAACGACATATTCCTGCAGTTCCTGATTCATATTCACTAAACGACGGCTTTCATCCTGCTGAATTCTTCTGGCAGGAACACCTGTCATCATGGCAACAACTTCAGCAACATTGTCTGCATCCACAGATTCCCTATGCATTTCAGTTTCACTTTCCCATTTACGCTTTGCATCATCCAGTTCATCTTGCATATTTCGCTCCAGATCACGGTATTTCGCTGCTTCTTCATATTTTTGAGCTTTGATTGCACTGGTCTTGTCTTTCTTAACGGTTTCTATTTTTTCTTCAATATCCAATATATTTTGGGGTACATTAATATTGGTGATATGAACACGTGCTCCGGCTTCATCCATAGCATCAATGGCTTTATCGGGCAGAAAGCGGTCGCTTACATATCTGTTTGTTAATTTAACACAAGCATCAATGGCTTCATCAGTATACTTCACTAAATGATGGTCTTCATATCGGTCTTTGATATTATGAAGGATGACATTGGTTTCTTCGGCAGATGTTGGTTCGATCAATACTTTTTGAAACCGGCGTTCAAGAGCACCATCTTTCTCGATATTTTGTCGATATTCATCCAGTGTTGTGGCTCCGATACATTGAAAATCACCACGTGCAAGAGCGGGTTTAAACATGTTGGAGGCATCCAGGGAGCCTGTAGCGCCGCCTGCACCAACGATTGTATGTATTTCGTCGATAAAGATTATGATTTCGGGATTTTTTTCCAGCTCGTTAAGCACTGCTTTCATGCGTTCTTCAAACTGGCCCCGATATTTTGTACCGGCAACAAGTGAAGCCACATCAAGAGTAACAATCCGTTTACTAAACAATGCGCGTGAAACTTTTCTCTGTATTATCCGCAAGGCCAGCCCTTCAGCAATAGCAGATTTTCCAACACCCGGTTCCCCGATGAGGATAGGATTGTTTTTCTTTCTCCGGCTAAGTATCTGGGAGATGCGCTCTAGTTCTTCTTCACGCCCTACAACCGGATCAAGCCTGTTTTCTTCCGCTGCGCGTGTAAGATCACGTCCGAAGTTATCCAGAACCGGGGTTTTAGATTTTCCTTCACCCTGCATTCTACTTCCCTGAGAACCAAGTTGTCCACCGCTTTCTCCGGTAAATTCATCTCCGGGAGGACTGCCCGGCATTTCTGAACTAAAGTCCGGCTTTATATCATCTTTCATTTGATCTCCTGTTTGTAATTCTGATTTAAATACTTCATAGTCTATCCCTTCTATCTGAAGCGCTTTTGTGACCAGATTCTCCTGATCATGTAAAATTGCCAGTAACAAGTGTTCTGTGCCTATTTCCTGGCTCTTAAATGACTGTGCTTCCAGATATGTTACCTTAAGTGCACGCTCAGCCTGCTTTACCAATGGAATGTTTTCGGCATTTTGCAACCCGGAAGGTGTGTTTTCTTTAATGGCATTTTCTATTTTTGTTCGTAACTGCTTAATGTTTATATCCATAAAAGTCAATAACTGAACAGCTTTGCCTTCCCCTTCACGCAACATACCAAGTAACAAATGCTCGACACCTATGAAATCATTGCCTAAACGCATTGCTTCCTCACGGCTGTATGTAAGTACATCTTTGACTTCCTGAGAGAATTTTGCTTTCATTTTAAGTCCTTTCTCAAATAAATATTGTTTTTGTAGTAACGCAAAAATTATGCCTTTTGTTGAATCAAAATTAAGGTGTTTTTTAAACATTATTTCAAAACTTTAACGGGATTTTCAACAAATTTGTGTTTATAATAAAGGCCTCATAAAACAAGGCAGTTTGGATAATTTTTATTAATTTCGTGCTGATATTACAACAGGTCAATGTATAATCATAATTATCTAAAAACGAGAAAAATATAAAGGAACTGAAGATGGAAGGTGAAGGCGAAAAGATTTTCAGAGTAAACATAGAAAACCAGATGAAAACGGCTTATATCGATTACTCTATGAGTGTGATCGTATCCCGTGCATTACCAGATGTGAGGGATGGGATGAAGCCTGTTCATCGGAGGGTATTGTATGGTATGGATCAATTGGGATTATATCATAATAAACCCTATAAAAAATCAGCACGAATTGTAGGAGAGGTTCTGGGTAAATATCATCCTCATGGCGACAGCTCAGTGTATGATACTATGGTTCGGATGGCTCAACCCTGGTCAATGCGTTATATGCTTGTGGACGGGCAGGGTAACTTTGGCTCAATTGATGGTGACAGCCCGGCAGCTATGCGTTATACCGAAGCGCGCATGAGAAGAATATCAGAAGATATGCTTATTGATATCGACAAGGAAACCGTTGATTTTCAAATGAATTTCGATGATACTCTTAAAGAACCTACAGTTTTACCTACACGAGTACCTAACTTATTGGTAAACGGGGCCTCAGGCATTGCTGTTGGTATGGCAACAAACATGCCTCCACATAATCTTGATGAAGTAATTGATGGAGTAATTGCTTACATTGATAATAATGACATAGACACAGAAGGACTCATGGAGTATATCACAGCTCCGGATTTTCCAACAAGTGGCATTATTTATGGTTATGATGGCGTAAAAGAAGCTTATAAGACGGGGAGAGGTCGTGTAATCATAAGGGGAGAGGCTGAGATTCAGGATATGGCTAATTCAGACCGGCAGCAAATTGTAGTGGAATCTATTCCTTACATGGTCAATAAAGCTGAAATGATCAGAAAAACAGCCGATTTAGTCAATGATAAGAAGATTGAAGGAATCTCTGATCTCCGTGATGAATCAGACCGTACCGGATTACGTATTGTCTATGAGCTAAAAAGAGATGCAATGCCCAGCGTTGTACTTAATAAACTTTATCAATATACTGGATTACAAACTTCTTTTAGTGTAAACAACATTGCTCTGGTTAACGGACGCCCGGTTCAGCTTAACCTGAAAGACCTGATCCGTTATTTTGTGGACCATCGTCATGATGTTGTTGTACGCCGTACCGAATATGAGTTACGCCAGGCTGAAAAAAGAGCTCATATTCTGGAAGGGTTGATGATCGCTCTTGACCATCTTGATGAGGTTATTGCTTTAATCCGGGCTTCACGCACTCCTGAAGATGCCCGCACAGGCCTGATGGGAAAATTTGATCTATCAGAGGTACAGGCAAGAGCTATTTTGGATATGCGTTTGCAGAAACTCACCGGGCTTGAAAGGGATAAGGTAAAAGAAGAATATGACGAGCTGTTGAAAACTATTGAATATCTTAAACGTATACTTTCAGAATATGAACTTAGAATGCAGATCATCAAAGATGAGCTGATCGAGATTAAAGAGCGATATGGCGAAAAAAGGCGTTCAACAATAGAATATTCGGCTGAAGATTTTCGTATCGAGGATACTATTGCAAATGAACAAGTTGTGATCTCATTTTCACATCATGGATATTTAAAACGTACAGTATCTTCTGAATACAGAACACAGGCACGTGGCGGAAAAGGAGCAATCGGAAGCAGTACAAAAGATGAAGATTTTATTGAATCGCTGTATATAGCCAACAATCATGATTACATGCTGATATTTACCGAATTCGGTAAAGTATATTGGTTGAGGGTTTACGAAATTCCTGAAGGTGCAAAAAACTCCAAAGGACGCCCAATACAGAATCTGATACAAATCGACCCGGATGATAAGGTTAAAGCAGTAATTAAAGTACAGGACCTGAAAAATGAAGAGGCAATTGAAGGAAAATTCCTGATGTTGTCAACAGAAAAGGGACAAGTTAAGAAAACGCCGTTAAAGGAATATTCTCGTCCCAGACAATCCGGGATCAATGCAATTACAATTAAAGATGGGGATCGGCTGCTGGCTGTTCGCAAAACTTCCGGACAGGATGATATTGTTCTTGCGACCAAGTATGGGCGGGCAATTCGTTTTCATGAACAGGATGTCCGTTCTATGGGCCGTACAGCTTCAGGTGTCAGAGGTATTAAACTGAGTGCTGATGATGATTATGTTATTGGAATGGTATGCGTAAATACTGAGAATAAAGCTGATTTACTTGTGGTTTCCGAAAATGGCTTTGGAAAACGCTCTTTAATCGAAGATTACAGGATCATTAATCGTGGAGGAAAGGGCGTTAAAACGTTGAATCTTACAAATAAAACCGGAAAACTGATCGCTATCAAAAATGTTACCGATGAGGATGACCTTATGATTATTACCCGAAATGGAATTACAATTCGTTTAAGTATAGATAAATTGCGACGGCTTGGCAGAGCTACCCAGGGTGTGAAACTCATTAATCTGAGCAATGACGATGCTATTGCAGCAGTAGCAAAAGTGTCAAAAACAGATGATGAAGAGCAAAACAGTGAGCCGGAATCAGAAGGGGAATCCACAGATAATAAAGATATTAGTTCAGAATAAAATTGAAAGTGCTAAATAAATTTTAATCAAAATATCGGATAATTGAATTTGTGCTGAAAAAAAAGAATTATTTTTGGCAGGAATATTGTTTCTAAAATTTGGAGAACTGAAAAATATAAACCAATGAAACGAATAACTTTAGTATTGATAGCTGCACTTTTTGCAGGTATAGCAGGAGCGCAAACGGTGAAACTGCAAAGTGCAATTAACTATCTTGATGATCTTCGATTGATCGAAGCGAAAAAAGCGATAAACGAAGCAGCAGAGCATGAAAAAACAAAAAATGATCCTAAAACCTGGTTATACAAGGGCAAGATCTATCGAACTATTTATCAAATATCAACCATGGATGATGCTATTGAATTGGGAATGAAGCGCGAAATGGTAGAAAAGGTGTTGGGAAAGCCCTATAAAGACCGGCGAAACTGGTCAGAATACAGGCCGGATATGAGAATTGAGTTTGAAGACGGTAAAGTATCCGAATTCAGTAAACCTGCAGACGGAGCCTATGAAAACATAGCTGAAGAACCGCTGATGACAGCATATGATTCTTATCAAAAAGCAATTGAGCTTGATAAAGAAGAAAATTACCTCCAGGCAGTAAAACTTGAACTGATGAACCTTGGGAATCTAACATACAATGCAGCAGTTCAGGCATATAACAGTAAATCATTTGAAATAGCTGAAAACTATTTCATGAAAACAGTAAATATCAAAAAAACTTTTGGTGAACTCGATACGAACAGTATTTTTAATGCAGCAATCTCAGCTTTCAATTCAGAAGATTATGAAAAAGCTCTGGAGCATTATCTGAATCTGGTAGAATTTGGCTATTCCAATCCTAAAATATATTCAACAGCCAGTCAGATACTGATAAGCAAAAAGGATACAGCCAAAGCTGAGAAGATTTTGAAACTGGGACGGGAAAGACATCCCGATAGCTATGATGTTCTTATTAATCTGACTAATATTTATCTGACCCGCGGTGATATTGAAAAATCAACAGAATTACTTAACCTGGCCTTAGAAAAACAACCGGATAATGAACAACTGTATTATAATGTAGGGGTTGTTTATGACCAATCAGCTAAAGATACTACACTATCTAAAGCAAAAAGGGAAGAAGTGTTTGATCAGGCCGTTAAGAATTATAAAAAAGCAATCGAGCTCAATAATGAATATTTTGATGCATATTATAACCTTGGTGCCTTATTCTTTAACAATGGTGTAAGTTTACTGAAGCAGGCCGATAGTTTGCCTTTAGAAGCCGAAGAAAAATATAATGCGTTAAAGAATAAAGCTGAAGAGGAATTTAAAAATGCTTTACCATATCTGGAGAAAGCCTACGAACTTAAACCTAATGATCAGAATACATTAGTAGCATTAAAAGAACTTTATACAAGAACTAAGAAATACGAAAAACTTAAAAAAATAAATGCGAAGCTCAAAAAAGAAGAAAATTCTAAGGAGGAGTAGAGCTTCAGAATATTAAGGGAAGTCTGGTAAAGGCTTCCCTTATATTTTAAAAATCTATTTAACATAATATCAATTATATTACTTTTAGATTATTTAAATTTTGTTTCACTCTTTTAAGTTGGCATTATTGAATTTATAACTTAGTTTTTTCATAATGTCCGATTTCTTCGTGCACTCATATTTAAAACATTCGTCTGCTTTGTCGTTCTCATTGTTTTTTTACCTGGCAAACACTGAACTCGAACATTACAACATATAAAACAGGTATGAATTAAAACTTAAGCACCTGAGAATCGAATAAAACAATTTAGATAAATAACAGGTCATCCAAAGATTAATGAAAACAATTGCCAGCTTTTGTTACGCTGTCCTTTAATCCAGCTTTCTCCATCTCTTCCAGAACTCCGGTGTATGCTATTCCTCTTATACCTGCACCTTCGAACACCAGGTTTTTGATTACTCTATCCTGGTCTGAAGCCCTACCATGAAAAACTAAAAACAATATACATACACACAATAAGTATTTTATTTTCATGTCAATACCTGTTTTAATATCAATATATACATTATTAAACCATAAATTTAATAATTTATTGAAATAATACTTTTTGTTGATTGAAAACAGGAGATTTTGTATATTTAGCATTCAAATAAAATATTGAATATGGAAAAGGAATTAAGTATCGGAACAAGAATCGATCATGAAAAATATGGTGAAGGTATCATTAGCGAAAAAGATCTGAGCAGTTATAAGGTCATATTTTTGCGGGGCGGTGAAATTCAATTTTCGAAAAACAGATTTGAAGCAGATATATTGAATGAACCTGAAGATGCTGATAACACCAGTGAAGGATTGAGTTTAAGAGATGTGGAACGCGTGTTAAGCGATGTTTTGGAACGATATGGCAGCATACAACGTGTTATTCCTTTGGGCTCGAAATGGGAAGGCGGCAAAATGATTTTGAAGCCAGGAAATGAGAGTCTTAAATCCAAGGAGGTTACAATCGAATCGTTTTTCCATAAAATCGTAATGGTTCGTGATCGCATGCGTGTGCTGGAACAAAACCTCAACAGTAACAAGAAGCTCACTGACGAAGAAAAAGTCAATCTACAGCAATATATAACCCGGATTTATGGCAGTTTAACAACATTTAATGTGTTGTTTGAAGATAAAGAGGATTACTTCACTGGTCAGAGATCATAAATAATTAATAAAGAACGCGTTGTGCGGTTTAATTTGCCAGCGCATATTTTAAGTGATTTAATGGTTTTTCGTTCTTTGAATTCATGAATTGCAGCAAAGTAACGGCGGTAATCTTTGTCAAAATGCGAACGGATAATCCAATCAATGTC
>JAIPAE010000070.1 GCA_021740245.1 Bacteroidales bacterium
CGTTCGCCCTTTCGCATCATCACATCATCGCATGCCGTAAAACCAGAAATCTTTGATTTAATCGTTTTACGAGCATCCACGACCGAAGGTCGGGATCATCGCATTACTCATTACGCCATTTAATCATGCGCGTGTGTGTTCCACCTTAGGCGGATCATGGCCCGGTTCATTTTTTAATGGTTTTAACCACTAAGCAAATTATGAAGCCCCCCCCCGGTTTGCCTATTTCAGGAAGTTTCTTACTGTTGTTTTCAAAAATAATAAAAATTTTCTTGAAATGCATCTTAGTGATCAATAAACCTAATTATTGAATCGGAGTCAACTTTTTTTTGAATTCCTTGCCAGAAGGGCGGTTTAACATTTTTTAACAGCCAATCCCCTGATTAGTTTTTACTTTTGCGTTTAAAAATAAAATGACTTATGAATGAACATGTAGATATTAAAGCGCTAAATGAAAAGATAGAAAAGGAAAGTGCTTTTGTTGAGTTGCTCAACATCGAAATGAGTAAAGCCATTATAGGTCAGCGCCCTATGTTGGAAAGCATGCTGATAGGGCTTTTATCTAATGGTCATATTTTACTGGAAGGCCTACCCGGACTTGCAAAAACGTTAACCATCAAATCGTTAGCCAATGCTATCGATGCCAAATTCAGCCGCATACAGTTCACACCTGATCTATTGCCAGCTGATCTGATCGGAACAATGATTTACAGCCAGAAAAATGAAACTTTTGATGTAAAAAAAGGGCCGATTTTTGCAAATTTCATTTTAGCTGACGAGATCAATCGTGCCCCGGCTAAGGTTCAAAGCGCTTTGCTGGAAGCCATGCAGGAAAGACAGGTTACTATAGGTGAGAATACATTTAAACTGGATGAGCCCTTTTTAGTAATGGCTACTCAAAATCCAATCGAACATGAAGGAACATATCCCTTGCCTGAAGCACAGGTTGACCGGTTTATGCTTAAAGTTGTAATCAATTATCCTTCCAAAGAAGAGGAAAAACAAATAATACAGCAAAACATCACTAATGATGTGATCCTAATCAATAAAGTGGTTAATCCTGAGGATATCATTAAAGCCAGAAAGGTTGTTCGTGAAGTTTATATCGATGATAAGATCTCATATTATATTCCAGATATTGTTTTTGCAACACGATATCCGTCAGACTATAATCTGGAACGGTACAAAAATATGATCAGTTTTGGAGCTTCTCCCCGCGCCAGTATTAACCTGGCACTTGCTGCAAAAGCCTATGCATTTATCCGAAGAAGAGGCTATGTCATTCCTGAAGACATCCGTGCAGTCTGTCACGATGTTTTAAGACACAGGATAGGACTCACATATGAGGCAGAGGCAGAAAATATTAATTCAACAGATATTATAAATGAAGTTTTGAATACTATAGAAGTACCGTAGATTAAGGCATGGAAACGAAAGATCTGTTAAAAAGAGTAAGAAATATTGAAATTAAAACCCGGGGCTTATCAAAACAAATATTCTCCGGGCATTACCATAGTGCTTTCAAAGGTAAAGGTATGGCTTTCAGCGAAGTGCGGGAATATCAGTTGGGTGATGATGTACGTTCAATCGACTGGAATGTTACTGCCCGGTTTGGACATCCTTTTGTGAAAATATTCGAGGAAGAACGGGAACTTACCGTGATGTTGCTGATCGATGTCTCAGGCTCCAATTCATTCGGTACCCGTAAACAGTTTAAAGAACAAATGATAGCTGAAATTGCTGCTGTACTTTCATTTTCCGCTATTAACAATAATGATAAAGTTGGTGTGATTTTCTTTTCCGATCAGGTAGAAAAATTTATACCACCTAAAAAAGGACGAACCCATACTCTCAGGATTATAAGAGAAATCATCGATTTCAATCCAGGCAGCCAGAAAACAAACGTAAGTGAAGCATTAAGGTTTCTAACCAATGCGATTAAAAAACGTTCTACAGCATTTGTTATATCTGATTTTATTGATCAATCTTATGATAAAGCACTCACAATTGCCAATAACAAACATGATGTAGTTGCTATCAGAATAACTGATCCTGCTGAGCAAATATTACCTAAAATTGGTTTGGTGAAATTTCAAGATGCAGAAACTGGAGAAATACGATGG
Source organism: Bacteroidales bacterium (assembly GCA_021740245.1). Taxonomy (GTDB): domain Bacteria; phylum Bacteroidota; class Bacteroidia; order Bacteroidales; family PWNQ01; genus PWNQ01. The sequence continues at coordinate 2,124 of JAIPAE010000070.1, forward strand.
ATTGACACTAATGATAAAGAGACTACTGAAAAACACTTTAAATGGTGGCATGACCTTAATGAAAAATTCAATACCAGCACAAGTAAATCTGGTGTAGACCATATAGAAATTCCGGTTAACAGAGATTTTGTCAGACCTTTGGTTAACCTGTTTAAAATTAGAGAAAGCAGATTCTGAATATGAGACTTATGAAAAATATAATATGTTGTTTGCTCATGGGATTTGTTTTAACAAATTCAGGAACAGCGCAATCCGTTTCAGTAAGTGCTTATCTTGATACCAATGCGATCAAAATCGGGGAGCAAGCAGTTTTCCATCTTAATACTAAATTTGCCATGGGAGCCCAGTGGGAAGAGCCGCAGCTAAGTGATTCCTTAACATCAGAAATTGAAATCATAAAGGAATTACCATGGGATACTGCAGAAAATGATGATGGCACATGGGAAATCAAACGAAGGTATCTGATAACCTCTTTTGATTCGGGTTATCATGTTATTCCGCCGCTCCTATTCAGCACGGATGGGGATAGTATTTTTACAGAACCTCATTTACTTCAGGTAAAGTCTATACCCGTAGATACTACAAAAGCTTATAAACCCATCAGGGGCATACGGCATGAGCCATTAAAGTTCAGTGATTTCATTCCGTGGATGCTTGGAACATTAATTCTTCTGGCAGCAGGAATCCTGATATTTGTACTTGTGAAAAGAATGAAAAAGAAATCGCCGGATTACAGCATTCCCCAAAAGCCGCAGTTACCACCAGGTCAGGAAGCTTTAAAACGCCTGGATGAACTGGAAGGACAAAAACTGTGGCAGCATGATCAAATAAAGAAATACTATATCGAATTAACGTCCATCATCCGGCATTATATTGAACGTCAATTTGAAATTGATTCCGAAGAATTAACAAGCCGTGAAACGCTTGAGCAGATCAAATCAACAATTACCGAAGAGGCATATGAAAAGCTTAAACAATTATTAGAACTGGCAGACCTGGTCAAGTTTGCCCGCATGAAGCCTTTGCCCGATGAGATAAGCAGGAGTAGTCAGTATGCTTATGATTTTGTTCAACTGACAAAATCGACAGAGACAACAGAAAAAAATACGAACGAATAATGATCTGGAACGATATTACATTTGCCAATATTCATTTGCTTTGGGGTCTTTTACTGATTCCAATGCTGATCGTGTTTTATTATCTGAGTTATCATAAACGGCAGGCGACTATTAAATACAGTTCGCTCACAACATTGGATAATAAAAGCTGGAAAGTACGATATCGTCCTGTATTATTTGTTTTGCGTATGCTGGCTTTAAGTTTACTGATAATTGCTCTTGCTCGTCCCCAGACTTCCAGCCATAAGCAGGACATTAGCATAGAAGGCATCGACATAATTGTCAGCCTTGATGTGTCAGCCAGTATGCTGGGGACCGATTTTAACCCAAACCGCCTGGAGGCAGCTAAAAGTGTGGCAAAAGATTTTGTGATAAGCCGAAATAACGACCGTATTGGTCTCGTAATATTTAGTGGGGAGTCTTTTACCCAATGTCCTTTAACAACCGATCATCAGATGGTTACTAATTTATTCGATGATATTAAAACCGGTATGTTAGAAAATGGGACAGCCATAGGTGATGGCCTGGCAATGGCTGTTCAGCGGCTCAAAAACAGCGAAGCAAAATCAAAGGTAATCATTTTACTCACCGATGGCGTGAATAACAGCGGATCAATTGATCCCCTGACAGCTGCTGAAATGGCTGAAATATACGGTATCCGTGTTTATACAATCGGAGTTGGAAGTAAGGGTATGGCCAGGGTTCCTGTGAGTATTAACCCTGTTACCGGGGAATATATCTTTCGTCAGCGTAAAGTCAATATTGATGAAAAAACGCTTAAAACAATCTCTGAAACAAGCAACGGTAAATATTTCAGAGCAACTGATAAAAATAAACTGGAAGAAATATATCAGTCAATAGACAAACTGGAAAGATCAAAAATTGATGTTTTAAGCTATGAGCGTAAACATGAGGAATTTCTGATCTTTGCCTTATTGGCTGCTGTTTTGATTGTAATAGAATGGTTCCTGAGAAAAACAATATTCAGGACCATACCTTAGAAAGGTGGATCTATGGAAATGATAAGGTTTGATAATCCGTATATGCTTTATGCACTGGTTTTGATTCCGGTGTTTGTAATACTTCATGTTTTAAGAAACAGAAGAAAACGCAAACTATTGTTTTATTTTTCCGATACTGAATTATTTTCATCATTAGCACCAGATGCATCATTCAAACGCACCAATTGGAAACAGGCAATGTTTTTGCTGGCTTTCACATTCCTGATAATCGGTTTGGCCAATCCACAGGTTGGGTCGCGTATGGAAAAAGCCAAACGGAAAGGTGTTGATCTGGTGGTTGCTTTGGATGTCTCAAATAGTATGCTGGCTAGCGATATAGAACCAAACCGCCTGGAAAATGCTAAGCGGGCAATAGAGCGTTTAATCAAACGACTAGATGGTGATCGTATCGGACTTGTGGTTTTTGCCGGTAAAGCATACACACAAATGCCTGTAACGACAGACTATGCAGCCGCACAAATGTTTCTAAACTCCGTTTCAACAGACATTGTCCCTACACAAGGAACTGCAATTGGCGAGGCAATCACAAAAGGATTAAATGCCTTACCTAAAGATTTAAGACATCAACAGGCTATCATAATTATTTCTGATGGTGAAAATCACGAAGATAATGCTGTTGAAATGGCTAAAAAAGCAGGAGATGAAAACATTATAATACATACTATCGGTATGGGTTCTGTTAAAGGTGCTCCTATTCCGGTTAACAGTAAACCTGGCATAAAAATCTTTAAAAAAGATAATAAAGGAAATACCATCATCTCACAACTAAATCAGAAAATGTTGCAGGAAATTGCAAAAGCCGGAAACGGAAGCTATATAACTGCCAATAATACATGGGTGGGAATTAACAAGCTCTATGATGAAATTAAAAAAATGGAGGAAAAAGAATTTGAAACACGAATCTATAGCGATTATGAGGACCGGTTTCAGTATTTTATAGCTGCTGCCCTAATATTATTCATTCTGGAACATCTGATGTTTAACAGAAAAAGTCCATGGCTTAAAAAACTAAATATATTTGATAATCAATCCTCAAATCAACATTTAACTAAACAAACGATAGTGTAATGAAATTATATCTGAACATATGGATTTTGTTTTTTACAGCCTTATCATTGACGATAAGTGCACAAAACAGCCACAAGCTTTTAAGGAAAGGTAATAAAGCATATAGTGATCAAAAATATAACGATGCTGAATTACACTACAGAAAATCATTGGAAGACGACCATCTCAGTTTCAAATCCAATTTTAATCTTGGAAATGCTCTGTATAAACAAGAAAAGTATAAAGAGGCAGTGAAAAGTTTCAATAATCTTGGGTCCCTGGATATCAATGATAAGAATAAAGCCGATACTTATCATAACCTGGGTAATACGTTTATGAAACTAAAGCAATATGATAAAGCAGTAAAAGCATACAAAAATGCACTTTTATTAAATCCCCGGGATGATGATACCCGTTATAATTATATCTATGCTAAAAAGAAACTAGATCGACAAAAACAGAAGCAAAAAAACGACAAGAATAAGAATAAAAAACAGCAAAAGCAGGATAAACAAAAGAATCAGGATAACAAATCAGACGACGATCAAAAAAAACGAAACAAACAGGAGCAAGAAAACCAGGATAAGGATAATAAGCAGCAAGGAAACGACAAAAAGCAAGAGGATCAGCAGAAAAAGGCCGGGCAACAGGAAAAAAGAGGCATGACCCGTGAGCAGGCAGAGCGTATGATGAGAGCCCTTGAAAATGATCAAAGGAAAATCATGAAAAAAATGCTTAAGAAAAAAGAAGCCCAAACTAAAAAGATTGAAAAAGACTGGTAATCATGAACAGGTATATTAGAAACATAGTAATTCTTTTGGCCTCTGTATTTTTAAGTCATTCTATGATGGCTCAAGAGGATTTTTATGTTGATATCAATGTAAGTAACTCCAACCCTTCAGTGAATGAAAAAATACGAGTAGATTACATTTTAAAATACAAAGGTCATATTGGTTCATTTGATTTAAGTGGTATTCGGCCCAGAAAACCTGAATTTGACGGATTCCGTATTGTTGACGAAGGTGGTGGCATGGATATGAATTTTGGATTTGGGCGTCCACGGCAGGATATGAACTTATTTAAGTATAGTTTCATACTGGAGCCAGAAAAGCCCGGGAAATTCACCATATCTCCTTTTGTTTTTATCTGGAATAATAAAGAATATTCCTCAGGAGAACTTAATATCACAGTATCTAAAGGAAATAATGTTAAAAAGCCTGATACAGATGATAAAGATGATGACGGTTTAAGAAGCGATGACCTTTTTGCCCATACTATAATCAATAAAAACAAGGTCTATAAAGGTGAGCCGGTAATTGTTACCCATAAGCTTTATTCGAAAAAACGTATAACCGGACTAAATATAGATAAACTGCCTTCTTATGAAGGATTTTGGTCAGAAGAAATTGATATTGGAGAATTGGAAGTTCACCAGGAAAAAATAGATGGCGAAATGTACAATTCCCTGACTATTGGAAAAAAAATACTGTTTCCGCAGAAATCCGGTACACTTGATATTGGCAAATTCTCATTGAAAGCTTCAGTTGAAATAATCAAGACAAGAAAACCCAGGAACCTTGCAGAGCAATTGAGATTTGGTAACCAGGTTCGTGTAAGCAGAAACGTGAAAAAAAATATTGCCTCGCCTGTTCGCTCCATACAGGTAATCGATTTACCCCAAAAAGGAAAACCGGATAACTTTTCAGGATATGTTGGCAGCTTTCGTCTGGAAACCAAATTAACCAATGATACTATAAAAGCTAATCAAAGTACCAATTACAAAGTTACCATTTCAGGTTTTGGAAACATTAAGTTAATTGAACTTCCTGAAATCACTTTTCCTCAGGACTTTGAAGTCTATGACCCGGAAGTCAATACAAATAGTAAAATTACTGAAGGAGGAATATCCGGTACTAAATCTTTTGATTATTTGCTTATACCAAGAAGCAGCGGGCAATTTAAAGTTCCTTCATTACAATTTACATATTTTGATATCCTGAAAGAAAAATACGTAACCCTTAATGCTTCGGATTATACTATAAAAGTTAAGGAAGGCGGCGGAGCATCTTCTGCTACAGTTCAGACATATGGTAAAGAAGAAATAAAACGACTGGGATCAGATATAATGTATATCTATGAAACTCCCATAACACTTAAAGAAAAAGATAGATATCTCCCGGGATATTGGTATTACTGGTTATTAATTTTGCTTCCCCCTCTGGGGCTGCTACTTTTTTACTTCTGGTATAAACGCAACCAACAGATAAAATCAGATACTGGTTTAATGAAAAACCGCAGAGCCACACGGCTGGCTCAAAAAAGATTAAAATCAGCAAAAAAGCTAAAAGATGAAAACAAGCATAAAGAATTTTACGAAGAAATAAACCGTGCCTTTCTGGGTTATTTCAGCGACCGGTTTAATATTCCCCATTCCGAGATAAATCGTGATAATATAATGCTAAAACTCAAAGGAAATAATGTTAATAAAGACCATATAGAACAAAGCACCCGGTTAATGGATGAGTGTGATTATGCCCGCTTTGCACCATCCCCTGCCAGAGAAGGTAACAAAGACACTGTCTATCATAATGCTTTGACATTAATTTCACAAATAGAAAAGGATATAAAATGAGACATATAATTGTTTGCCTGATATTATTGTTAGCCGCAGGTGGTGTTACTAATGCACAGACACCGCAAATGCTTATTAAGGAAGCGAACCAGGCCTATAAAGATGAGAATTATAATAAAGCCATTACACTTTACGACAGCGTAATCAATTCAGGTATGCACTCGGCAAAACTATATTATAATCTCGGCAATGCCTATTTTAAGGCAAATGATTTAGCACCGGCAATTCTGTACTATGAACGTGCAAAAAAGTTGAAGCCTTTCAACGAACGAATAAGCCATAATCTGGAATTTGCGCAACAATTGCAAAAAGATGAAATCGAAAGCCTGCCTGTTATGTTCTATGTGCGTTGGTGGCAAAAACTGACAAATCTGTTTTCATTAAATAGCTGGAGTTTGCTGAGCCTGTTTCTTATTCTGACAGCATGTCTTTTCTGGGCTTTTTTCATTGCTTCGAATACCATAACCAGGCGCAGACGTTTTTTTTGGATTTCTCTTTTTATCAGTGTTTTATTTTTACTAACCTTAACAATAACATTGCGGAATTATCACAATATTAAGCATGAAAAAGCTGCAATTGTCTTTCAATCTGTCATTACCGGGAAAAGCTCCCCTGACCGGGACAGTAAAGATTTATTTGTCATCCATGAAGGACTGAAGGTGCATGTACTAAATAAAATAGGCGATTGGTATGAAATAAAACTTCCGGACGGAACTGTTGGTTGGTTGCCGGCTGAAAGTATTAAAGTTATCTAATGAACCGAGCCATGATCCGCCGGTTGGCGGAACACACACGCGGATGATTAAATGGCGTAATGAGTAATGCGATGATGCGATGATGTGATGATGCGAGAGGGCGAACGAAGCGACTAAAGCGACTTAAGCGAACGAAGAGGCGAAGAGACTGAGAGACTGAGAGAAACAACGAACAAACACAGAACACCGAACAATATTATAAACCGATGAAAAAAATAGGTTTGATATCCGACACGCATGGGTTTATTCATACCGGGATTTTTGATTTTCTGGCAGAAGTAGATGAAATATGGCATGCCGGTGATATTGGAAAAAAAGGATTAATACAAGAGATATCTAATGGTAAAACTGTCCGTGCTGTTTTTGGAAATATTGATGATCAACACACAAGACAGGAATTCCCCGAATTCCAGATATTTACTGTTGAAGAAATAAAAGTAGCCGTATTACATATTGGTGGCTATCCCGGCAGGTACACCCCAAAAGCCAGACAGATCATTCATGATGAAAATCCTGATATATTTATTTCCGGTCATTCACATATTTTAAAAGTAATGTATGACAAGAAAAACAAACTACTCCACTTAAATCCCGGAGCAGCAGGAAAATCAGGATTGCATAAAAAAATAACGTTTATGAAATTTGTCATTGATGGCAATGACATTAAAGACATGGAAATCAAAGAATATCCAGGATAAGTATCATCGTAAGCGATCTGCCGATTTAACCAGCTTGTCGTCTTTCCGGATACTGTTATTGGCCAACACAAGCAACATCATGATTACCAATGGCAAATAAACACCAATTTGATAGGATGCTTTGGCAGTGACCTGAGCCATATTTTGAATTTGGTCTGCAGCATAAAAAGCTGTCCCTAACGTACTCAGGTTTATAACAACTATAATCATGAGTAAACGTCGCTGTAGTTTACGTTTTTTGTATAAAAAGATATTGATCAACAAAAGAATAGCAACAACAATATTAGTGATCGCGGGAGTTAGCATAACCTGCTTGTTTAGCCCCATACCAAAAAATGGTTGAAACTCTAAAAATTTAAACCTCAACAGTTCATTTTCAAAAGTTCCGAATTCAGCAATGGGTAAAAAAAACATGCTGATAGCTACCAACATTCCTAAAAACATATACAAGGATTGAATTCTCTGAATCATAGCAACGGGTTTTGGTGCAAAAATACATTTTTTACAAATATGATTGAAAAATAAACAGGGAAAACAAAATTATATATTTCATTGTTATATAAGAAGTAAAAGTTAATTTTATTTATTTTAAATCTATAAGTTTATTCAATTCATTAATCATTTACACTATTGTCCGGTTAAAAATAAATAAAAAGATATTAAGCATTGTATTTCATTCGTTTGAAATGCGTTTACTTTTATAGATCTCTGTTTTTGTGATTTATTATTTTCTGCCATAATGCCACTTTACAGAGCTTTGTAGTATCCTGGAATTTACTATTCACTACATAAAAGACACTTCAGGAATTCCTTTGCGGT
>JAIPAE010000007.1 GCA_021740245.1 Bacteroidales bacterium
ATATGATTTTCGAGGTTTGATATGCATAACGGAACAAATTGGAAGCAACGCGTGACTTTCCCTTTTCACGTTGTCCGAGTACCTCTACCGGAACTTCCATGATATCAATATTTTTAAAGGCAAGGTCGATAAAGGTTTCCTGGGTGTAGGTAAAACTTCCAAACAGGTTCATACGGTAAAGGACTTCCCGTTTGTAAGCCCGGAAACCGCAACTGACATCATAAAATTTTTGTCCGGTAAGCCAACTGATAAGCCCGGCCATGCGATAATTGCCCCATTTTTTCATTCGTGGCATCACAGGGATATAATCCCGATGTATAAACCGTGAAGCTGTGACAAAGTCTGCCTTTTCTGCGATGACCGGGTCCAGCAAACGGTGAATGTCTTCGGCTTTAAACTGGCCGTCAGCATCCATATTCACCATAATGTCGATATCAGTATCCAGCATATTTTTAACTCCGGTATTAAATGTAGCCCCAACGCCTTTATTGGCTTTGTGTGAAATCACCCGGGCTCCGTGCTGCCGGGCTATCTCCACAGTCTGATCTTGCGAACCATCATTTACTACCAGAATATGATCGATATACTCTGGAATACTTTCCAGCACAGCCCCAATATTTTCGGCTTCATTAAAGGCCGGAATAAGCAGGCCGATTTTAAAGTTTTTATACATAAAGATTGTATTTCAAGCCCTTTTATCGCACCAAAGTTATGAAAAATGTGATAGTAAAGGTGTATTTTGGAGGTGGAAAGGTAAAAGGAGAATGTTTAACGTAGATAAGGGATTTACACAATACACATCACGCACAATGCAACACACTTCTAAGGTCTCTTTGTCATCGCTGTTTGCACTCTCGTTTTGTCGTACCTGCGTTACTGCGGCTTCGTGTGAAAAAATACCAGATCAATGATTCAAAAAGTTCTCCCGATTATTTATTAGCGAACCATGATTTTCTGACGCACGATGTGTTGTTCTCCAACAACTTCTAGCAAATACAATCCCTGACTAAATTGATCCAGATCGAAAACAGTGATCTGATCGGGATTAACTTTTTGAAGCACTGTTTTACCCGTTATATCAATAATTTTCAGCTGCCGGATTGCTTCCGGATTATTGAGTTCAACTTTTAGCAAGTCACTGGCAGGATTGGGATAAGCTTTAAATTCCAATTCTTGATGAGTTTTCACTCCCGTTCCGCTAACGCTAATAAGATCAGCTTTAGTTAGTGTATCACTACCTGCAGAATTAGTAACCATTAGGGAAACGGTATAAACTCCGGGATTACTGTATGCATGGGTTGGGTAACGTTTTGAGGATGAATTTCCATCACCAAATTCCCAATAGTAATTGTCAACAATGCCCTTGGACTGATCAATAAACTGAATAGATTGACCGTCAACAGTTGAAGTATTGGAAACCGTAAAATCAGCTATTGGTGGAGACTGATACACATAAATGTAATTCTGTTTAATAATGCTGTCAGCACCGTAGCTGTTGGTTACAACAAGCTTTATGGTGTAATGTCCTGTATCCTGATACTGATGTGTCGGATTTTGATAGGAAGATGTATAGCCATCTCCAAAGTCCCATTCCCATTGGGAGGGCTGATTTGTTGTAAGGTCATAAAATTTGGTATCTGTTCCTGCTGCAACAGAAACGGTATCTGCCTCAAACTCTGCTGAAGGAACAGGAGCAGGAAGAATTACGATACTTTCAGATGTAGTATCAGAGCCGGTGCTGTTTGCTGATGTCAGATGAACCGTGTAATTTGCTGCAACGCTATATGTATGTTTTGGCTGAGTATTATTCGCATAATTATTATCTCCAAAATCCCAGGTTGATGCTGTGGGATTCCCGGAGGAGACATCTTTAAATGTGATCTGATCAGAGACATAAGCTGTATCTGTTGGCAAATAAATATTGGCAGTGATGTTTGAATTCTGGACAACATTGATATGGCCGGATTTTAAAACTGAATCCGTTCCGTAACTATTATCCACAAACAGTTTCACATTATAAGTACCGACAGAGTCATAAGTGTGAACCGGAAACTGCGTGGAACTGGTATTTCCATCACCAAATTCCCAGTGCCAGGATGTAGGAACATAATCCGTCAGATCGGTAAAGAACACGGAGCCTCCCGGACTAACTGTAGTTGTGTTGGCGCAGAAGTCTGCTACCGGGGAAGTTTTAGGTGGTTCTACGTCAAAAATAGCCTGCTGATTGTTGGTATAATTCCCGGTTCCGCCACCTGTTCCTGTACCACCGGGAACAATGCTGTTCAGGTAACAATAACTATTATACATTCCGCCCCAGCCCCAATTAAAATGAAAATGATTGTTGGAAGAACCCTGATATCCGTCGCAAACAAAGGCATGAACACCTCCGGCGTAAAGAACCGGGTTTAAGCTGTCAAGATTATCACGCAGCCGGTTTTCCCAGGCTGCAAAACTGTAGCTTGATTTATCTTCCCAGTCTGCATTTGGATATTTAAAATGATTTTTCAATGCTGTTTCGGCTGTTGGTGTATAATAGGAGTGTCCAAACAAAGCGCCTGAGCCATTTGCCGAATAATTCATATTGACAGCAACCCCGGCATGATATGATATTTTGGCAACTTCAGCATTGTGATTATTCAGTTGATTGGGCATATTATCCCAGTCATAAATCGTATTTCCAAAATCAACGCTTAATTGACCGTAATTGCTGTTATAAGTTTCAGTACCTGAGCCGCTTGAAGGGTAGGAGTGATACTTCATAACAATTCCCATTGCCGTGGCCACACAACCCACCGGTACATGATTACACAATCCGGCGCCTGCATTGGGATCAGTTGGGCAAAGTGCATTAAAATAACAATCCTGATTCCAGGCAATGCTGTCTGTTAATGGCGCCTGGCCTTTTACCTGTGATTTTAGCGAGGAGGTGGAATACTTTTTCCACGCCTCGGAAGTCTGCTGATTCGACGAAATATCTTTTTCAACTGCATAGGCGATTTGCTGTTTATATCCTTCGATAAAATATCTCAGGCCTTCAGGAATGTTCTCATCTTTAGGATTATAATGGCCCTTAAAGGCATAATTTAGTATGGGAAATGCTTTGTCATCGGCTGATACAAGAATATAACCCCCATTATATGGGCGGTTAAAGACATAAATCAATGTCTGATTGTGATCCTCAATAAGTTTTGCTTCTTCAAACTGAATTTGTCCGGGACGGATATCAGAAGTTAACGCTTTATTATTGCCAAGTAAATAGTTGTAATATCGTTCAGCAAAGAAATTTCTGGCAATTGTTTCAGCTTCTTGCTCAGGGACAAATTTTGCAAATGCCTCAATTGAAATAAGTAAAAGCAAAACTGAAATGAAGCTGGTGGTGATGGTTTTTAATTTCATAAAAGATATATGTTTATATAAAATCTCAAAATTTGGTGGGCAAATATAGTAAGTTAAGCTGCATAAATTCATTAAAAACTGTGAAAAATCGGGGTATAAAAGAATAAAAATAATATCTTTGCATAGCTTTTTAGCTGATAAAAAGCAAAATATAGAATTCGGCGGGAGTATTTCAAAAATAATTTTCAATCCTCCTGTATGAATATTAAATTTGCAAATTATTTTAAAACTGTGATACATGGCAATAATAGGAAAAATCAGAAGCTATTCAGGACTGCTCGTGATTGTAATTGGAGTTGCTCTGGCAGCCTTTGTTTTGGGAGACCTTTTCAAAAATTCGGGTACGCGGAAGATGCCCCCGTTAGCTGAAATAAATGGTGAAGAAATTACAAATGCTGAGTTCAGGCAGAAAGTCGAAGAAGTTAAGGAAAGGATCAAACAGCAAAACAGGACCAATGAGTTGACATCGGAGCAGAGTTATCAGGCAATGCAGGCAGCATGGGAAAGTATGGTCATGGATCAGCTTATGATGGAAGAATACAAAGAGCTTGGTTTAGCTGTCAAACACAACAGAAAGAGAAAGCCTTCTATTAGTAGTGAAGAATTGATGTATTTGCTCACCAGTGAAAATCCACATCCGTTTATACGCCGGGAGCCGGCTTTTCAGGATCAGCAAACCGGTCAGTTTAACCCTGCGTTGGTTCAGCAGTTTATAAGTATGCTGGATCAACAGGAACAGGAAACCCTGGAACTATGGAATAACCTGGAAAAACAAATCAAAAAAGACCAATTAAGGTCAAAATATTATACGCTTATTAGCAAAGGCTATTATTTACCAGATAAAATGGCAGAAATGTTTTATCGTGAGCAAGGCGATAAGGCAAAAGCTGCTGTTGTTGGCATGCTGTATCGCGCAATACCGGATACTTCAATAACCTTAACAGATGAAGATTATCAAAAGTATTACGATGAGCATAAGAAGCAATACGAAACAAAAGAACCATCGGCTAATATAACCTACATAAAATATGATGTAAAGCCTTCTCGTAAAGATTATCTTAAAATTCAAAAGCAGGCACAGGAATATTATCAGGAACTGGAAAATGCTCCGTCCGAAGATATCCCAACGCTTGTCAGTACGATCCAGATGAATAATTACGACAGTACCTGGAAAAAAGAAGGAGTGCTTCCTGCCCGAATAGATACGGTATTATTCAATGCAGAGCCTGGTGAAATGGTTTCCATGTACCAGGAAGATGGAGCTTTTCATATGGCTCGTTTGATGGAAATTGAATACCGTCCTGATTCAATGCGTGCCAGTCATATTCTGGTTCGTTATGGTCAGGACCAACAAAGCGGAGAAATGATACGTTCCCGCGAAGCAGCAAAAGAAAAGGCCGATAGTTTATACGAAGTTGTTCAGAATAATCCTGAACAATTCGGAAATCTTGCCTCCACTGTATCAGATGATCCTAAAGCTGCTCAAAGCGAAGGTGATGTGGAATGGTTTGCGGACGGAACAATGCTGCCGGAGTTCAATGAAGGCGTCATTAATCATGAGGTGGGTGAAATATTTCAGACTGAGACTCGTGCTGGTTTTCATATTGTAAGAGTTACTGGCAAGAAAGAACCCGTCAAAAAGATACGGGTGGCGCAACTTGAAATCCCGATAGAACCTACAACTGATACGTATGACAGTGTTTGGGCAGAAGCAAGCCAGTTTATAGCTACTTACCGAAGTGCTGAAGAATTTGAGCAAGCGGTTAAAGAACAAAATCTGGAACCACGTGAGCAAACAATTCGCCCAATGCAGGGAGAAATTCCGGGTGTTGGCTCAGCGCGGGAGATTGCCCGTTGGGCTTTCAATGAAAAAACGAAAGAAAATACAGTAGCTGAGAATGTTTTCGAAGGTGAGGATACTTATGTTGCTGTTCTGTTAAAAGAAAAAACAGAGTCTGGCATTCCTTCTTTGAATGATGTAAAAGACAGAATCAAAACACTGGTAATCCGGGAAGTAAAAGCCAAAGTGTTGAAACAGCAAATGCAGAAACAACTTTCGGGAAATTCGGGCCTGGCTGTTATAGCCAGAAATATGAATGCCAGTGTGGATACAATTCCTAATCTTTCAATGGCTTCCGTCAATATACCGAAATTTGGTCCTGAGCCTAAAGTGGTGGGCACTATTTTGAATTCCCCAAAAGGTGAGATTAAAGGACCAATCCAGGGTACTATGGGGGTTTACCTTTTTAAAGTTCTGGAATTTACAAAAGCACCTGAAACGAATAACTATGCCCGCATAAGGCAGCAGAAACAAAGCAGCTTTAAACAACAGGTAACCGGAAGAAACGGAATGGGCATGGTATACAGCGCCCTGAAAGATATAAGCGATATTGAAGATAACCGCATAAGATATTATTAAAAATCATTAAATATCAAACTTATTAAAGCTACCTTAACGGGTAGCTTTTTTTGCTAAATTGATGAAAAATAAGCTTAGCTTAAAACAATTCCTGATGGTTTGCATCAAGTTTTATAAATATAAAGAGTAAAACGGTAAATCCCCACAGGGAGGAACCCCCGTAACTAATAAAAGGGAGCGGAATACCGATGACAGGAAGTAAGCCAATTGTCATACCCAGGTTTACAACGAAATGGAATAATAAGACCGATGCTAGGCCATAGCCATAGATACGGCTGAAATCGGATCGTTGACGTTCGGCAAGGTTGATAATTCTGAAGAGCAGTAAAACATAGAGAGCAATAATAATAAAACTACCGATGAAACCCCATTCTTCGCCAATGGTACAGAAAATGAAATCGGTACTCTGCTCGGGAACAAAGTTGAATTTTGTCTGTGTGCCTTCCAAAAAACCTTTGCCGGCAAAACCGCCGGAACCAATCGCAATTTTCGATTGGTTTACGTTATATTCTGCACCCTGAGGGTCGCTTTCTTTACCTAACAGTACATTAATCCTTGTTCGCTGATGTCTTTCCAGAACGTTGTTGAATACATATTTTGTGCTGTAAACAGCTCCAAGGCTAATGACAAGCACAACAAGAATAATAGCTATATTTTTTAGAGACTTTTTGGTGAAAACAATAAAAAGAAGCGCAATTAATCCTAATGCAATCATAACATACCATTGATTAAAAAGAAGAGTCGCCAGAAACAGCAGGATGAGCGAACCACCAATAATGAATAAGCGTTCTGAAAACCCTTCCCGGTAGAAAACAATCAAAAAAGAAAGATATACCAATGCTGAGCCTGCATCGTTTTGTAAAAGTATTAACCCGGCCGGAAGAGTAATGATCAGCAATAATTTGATTTTGGTTTTGAGCTTGGAAATATCCACATTAAACATACTGAGGTAACGGGCTACCGCTAAACTCGTAGCAAATTTTGCAAATTCAGTAGGCTGTATACGGATGTTACCAATGACAAACCATGACCGGGACCCGGCTATTTCTTCACCCACTAAAAGAACAGCAATTAACAGAAGTAGGGTGCCGGCATAGATGGGATAAGCAAAGGTTGAGTAAAATTTTGAATCCAGCAGAATAACTACTAAAGCAAGAATAATAGCAGTGATAATCCAGATAAGTTGCTTGCCGTATTGTTGAGAAAAATCAACAATATTCTGATGCTGCTCGTCATAAACCGCTGAATAGATATTAATCCACCCAATAATTACTAGGCTCAGGTAGAGTATAACTAAAATCCAGTCAATACGTGATTGTTTTCTGAGTTTATTCTCGAACAGTGGCATCTTTAATAAAATTGGCGTTTAAAATACGGTTTTCTTTAGCCGGATTATGAATGCTGTCTGTAAGATATTTTTCTATCATCAAACCGGCAATAGGAGCGGCCCATGTTCCACCAAAACCTGAATTTTCCACATAAACAGAAATAGCAATTTTTGGATTTTCTTTAGGAGCAAAAGCTATAAATGCAGAATGGTCTTCACCATGAGGGTTTTCAGCGGTACCGGTTTTACCGCATACATTTATCCCGGGAATTCTTGCTCTGCGCGCGGTTCCTCCTGATTCTTCCACGACTCCCTGCATAGCATCTGCTACTAAATCATAATATTCTTTGCTGATCCCTGTTTTTTTAGAATTTAAATTTTCATTCTCCAGGGGTAAACCATCAATCTTTTTTACCAGATGTGGCTCCACATAATATCCGCGATTGGCAAAAATTGCTGCCAGGTTAGCCATTTGAATAGGTATTACTTCCAGTTCTCCCTGTCCGATACTTAAAGAATAAATTGTGGAAAAAGCCCAGCGGTTTTTGCCATACCACATATCATAAAAATCTACTGAAGGTACATAGCCTGCTTTGACATTCTGAAGGTCAAGACCAATTTCTTTACCAAGGCCAAACGTTAATACCTCTTTTCTCCATTCTTTTAAACCAAGCCTGCTGTCAGTAAATACAGAGTTGGTTTTTCCCTGTTGAATGATGCGTTTAAAGACATTATAAAAATAAGGATTACAGGAATATTTAATTCCCTGCCGGACATTTTTTGCGTTTGGATGATTATGGCAACCAACCAGTGCTTTATTACACCGGAAGCCGGTTTCCGTTGTTATAACATTAAGGTCTAAGCCTATTAAAGCCTGGACAATTTTAAAAATTGATCCGGGAGGATAAGGAGCCATTAAGGCCCGGTTAAATAAAGGATTTAGTGAATCATTTTGCAGTTTATTGTAGTTTTCCGAACGGATTCGCCCGACCAGTAAATTCGGGTCGTAGCCCGGAGAGCTCACTAAAGCCAGTATTTCACCTGAATTTGGCTCAATAGCTACAATACTGCCGATCTTATTCTGCATTAGCTTCTCGCCGTATTGTTGCAGTTTTATATCCAATGTTGACTGAATATCTTTCCCGGCAATAGCAGCAGTATCATAATGGCCGTTCATATAGCTGCCCATTTCCCGGTTATGTACATCAACAAGTAATTTTTCCACACCTTTTTTTCCACGGAGCACTTTTTCATAGCGTTTTTCAAGTCCGCTTTTTCCAGTATAATCTCCGGAAACGTAATAGGCGTCTTTTTTGATCTCTTTATTATTAACTTCACCAATATAGCCCAGGACATGAGCAGCTACTGGTTGCGGATAACTACGAAGTCGCCTGGGACGCATGTAAAAACCAGGATATTTATAGAGCTTTTCTTTGATATAACCAGCTTTCTTCTTGCTGATTTGTTTTTCAAAGATAGATTGTTTTAGCGGTGAGTAATCCCAGGCTTTCTTCAATTTGGCTTTAAAGACATCGGGTTCTATTTCAAGCAGGTTCGCAAATTCAGTTGTATCCTTTAATTCAGTTTGTGCCGGTACAACCATGAGGTCGTAAACAGCTTCATTATACACCAGTAGCTTATTGTTACGATCGTAAATCAATCCTCGTGATGGATATATTGTCACATCCCGGCGTGAATTATTACTGGCAGAGGCTTTGTAACTCATGTCGAACAATTGCAACCAGGAAAGCCGGACTAAAAAGATGACAGAAACAATCACAATAACAGTTAAAATGATTATTCGCCTGTTTGAGTAAGCCTGTGATTTTTTCATAGTAGATATTAGTCTTTCGAAGGGCAAAATTACAGATTAATCCTGTTATTGCCTAAAAGGAGTTCAATATAATAGGCGGTGTGCGAACTGTGTTGCTGTGGTGTAGCGCTCTGTCAACAATGAATATATCAAAAACAACAGTATCACCCGGTATAAAAACATCCATTGAAAAGATATCCAGCTCCATTTCTATTTCACCTTCTATGCTTTCGCCTTCTTGCACGTTTTCAAGCAGTGGAATTCTACCGTGATAAGGGATGCTGGTCTGTACAGAGTCATACTGACCGTTTTTACGTTCAAAAATGTAAAGAAAAAAATTATAAAAATAGGTGCTGTCATAAGGATAAAGTGTATCGGATTTGGCCAGGCCAATGTCCCCATCCCCGTCGGTATAACTCAAGGTAATAATGCCTGTGGAATCCTGATTTACTTTTCGAAAATCCTCAAATTTGATCTTTGGCTCAATTGGATAATCCTTATCATCCGTGCATGAACTAAGAAACATCAAACCGGAAAGGATAGCGATTAAAATGTATATCAGTAATTTTTTCATATTTGTTATTAAACGATGTTTTGTTTGCCTTATTTTGTTTATCAGGATAAAACAGAACAAATCCTGTTATTAATTACAATTCATTCACAATTTTTGTTGTCAATCGGCTGGCTCCGATCCGAAAAAGCTTTTTATTAAGCCAATCTTTGCCAAGGTGTCCATAGAGTACCCGGATGTAGTCTTTTGCTGCTTCGGGGTCGGAAATACCACCAGCCGGTTTAATGCCAATTTTTCGATTTTCTTTGTAGTAATATGTTTTTATAACATCTAGCATGGCCAAATAAGCCTCTAGAGTGGCAGCAGGTTTTATTTTGCCTGTGGAAGTTTTGATAAAATCAGCGCCGGCCTGAATAGCGATCTCGGCAGCTTTGCGGATAATGTTAATGTCTTTTAACTCTCCGGTTTCCAGGATCACCTTCAGATGCGTATTTCCAATGGTTTTTTTTATTTCATGTATTTCATGATACACATGACGGTAATTGTCATCCAGCATTTGACCACGGGAAATGACCATATCAATTTCTGTTGCTCCGCTTGCAACTGCGTAATTGGCTTCTTCAACTCTTAGGTGCATCGGACTTTGAGCCGATGGGAAAGCACCTGCAACGCAGGCAATATTTATTTCTGTGTTTTGTAGTTCCCGCTTTGCCGTTTCAGCAAATACCGGATAAACACAAACAGCAGCTACTGTTGACTGATTTCCGGTTTTATTTTTTATATCCAGCGCCTGATGACATAAATCCTGTATTTTTTTTTCGTTATCGGTTCCCTCTAGGCTGGTATGATCAATGACATTGAGTATAAACTGATTCAATTGATGTTGGTTCTCAAATGGGACATCAATCTTTAAGTACTCATCCAGCTTTTCTTTTATTGTATCAAGCGGCAATTCCGGACAAATAAATTTCATATCCTTCAATCGGTTTGTGTTAAACGAAGTTCAAATATAATTCATAATCTGAAAATAGCAGCTTATTTCAATTGATTTGTTGGGAAATTCAAAGATTTCTGTATTTTAGTCAACGCCAAAAACGAGCTATGGGAACTTTATCTACCGGTAATTTAATAATGTTGATTACTTATGCCCTGATTTGTGTTGGGATAGGACTTTGGAGTTCCAGGAGGCAGAAGGAAGAGGATTATTTGATCGCAGGCAGAAATATGAGCCTCTATGGATTTATGGCTTCTGTTGTTGCGAGTTATATCGGAGGTGCAGCTATTGTTGCATATACTGCCTTTGTTTATCAGTTCGGGCTGGCAGCGATGATGGTTTTTGTGGGAACAGCCATAGGCTTTCTGGTGTTTATCCCCTATGCGCTGAAGCTCAGGAAAATTAGCTATGAAAAGAAATTTTACACCCTTTCCGACTGGTTCTATTTTAATTACGATAAAAAAACCGGATTGTTGTCTGCCCTGATACTTTTTGTAGTTTATTTCGGAATGCTGTTAAACCAATTCATTGCAGGCAGCAGTATTTTGCATTCCATCAGTGGGTGGAGTTATGAAACCGCATTGATATTTTCCAGCCTGATCATTACAATTTATTTGATGGCCGGAGGCTTTCGGAGCGTTATTAAAACAGATATGTTTCAGTATTTTGTGTTGCTGGTTTTGTTTATACTGATTGGTTATTTGCTTATGCATGAAGGAGAAAGCCGCGCAGTGGATTTTTATCAAAAATCAAATATGAAATTTTCTGATGCAGTATCATTTATTTTTTTCGGAGTGTTTATCATCTTTCAATCGGCAGAGTATTGGCAGCGAGTTTATGCTGCTAAGAATAAGAAAGTAATAAAACAAGGGTTTATAGGGTCTTCTGTTTTGGTTTTGATCACAGGATTAGCATTAACTTTTATTGGAATGGCTGCACGGACAGGGAATGCTGATCTGGATGCTAATCATGCAATTGCTTACGGACTTTCTGATATGTTACCCACGCCGATGCTGGGTTTTGGTTTGATCCTGATTTTTGCAGCTATCATGAGTTCAGCCGATACAATCATATTTGTTTTGGCATCCAGTTTGGCTGAAGATTATTTCGGGCATTTTTCAAAAAAAGAGAAAACACCCAAACGCTTAATGAAACAAACCCGTATTTTTATTTTGCTGTTTGGAATTGGCGGTTTTGCGTTGGCGTGGTTTTTTCGCGATATTATTGAGGTATTGAAATTTATAACCGGATTGGGATTTACAATTATACCGGGGATTATCGGGTCTTTTCACTGGAAGATTTCTTCACGGGCAATTTTCATAAGTTTTTTAAGCGGTTTGATTTATATTTTCGTAATCATATTATTGGGTGTTTTAAGGATTGAAGCAGCAGTTGCTTCTATTCTGGTAGCTGCGATTGCTTTAACTATAGCTCATCAGTTTACAAAAAAATAAAACCATGAAAAAACATTTGTTTATTTCGATAATTTGGATCATCATATCTTTTGCTGCGATAGCACAAAAAGATACTGCTGAAATAAAAAAAGGATGGAATATAGGTATTTTACCGGTAATTAGTTATGATTCCGATTTGGGATTGAAATACGGGGGATTGACCAATATCTATGATTATGGTGATGGTTCTCTGTATCCTGGTTACAAGCACTCTGTTTATCTTGAGGTTTCACGCACAACAAAGGGAAGCGGAATTAATCAGTTATTTTATGATTCTAAAAATTTGTTTCCCGGTAAAGATATACGAGTTACTGCTGACCTTAGTTATTTGACAGAGAAAGCCCTGAACTTTTACGGGTTCAATGGATATCAGTCTGTATATAATCCGGATTGGGAAGACCGGGAGCATGAAGATTATCATTCCCGTATGTTTTATCGTTTGGAAAGGAAAATATTCAGAACTTTTCTGGATTTTCAGGTACCATTAAGGGGAAACTTTCGCTGGCTGCTAGGGGTCGGGCACTTTAATATAAAAGTCGGAGAAGTGGATATCGATAATTTGAATGAAGGGCGCGACCCGGAAGATCTTTTGCCGGATACATTTTCGTTGTTTACCAGATATAAAGAACGAAACTGGATAGATGCAAAGGAGAGTGATGGGGGAATAGTAAATTATTTTAAAACCGGTGTGATATATGATAGCCGGGATAACGAGCCAAATCCGATGAGCGGAATGTTTTCAGAGATTCTGTTTATGACAGCCCCGCGGTTTCTGGGAAATAATGAACATCCCTACACTAAAATAGCGCTTACACATCGGCAATACTTTACGCTTGTTCCCCAAAAGCTTTCATTTGTTTACCGGATCAATTATCAAAGTACGATAAGCGGAAAAGCGCCATTTTACATGGAACCCTATATGATCATGTCTTTTAGTCCTAATGTTTCAAATGAGGCATTGGGCGGGGCGAAAACCCTCAGAGGCATACTCAGGCAACGTTTAACCGGAGAAGGTTATATTTTCGGAAACTTTGAAACCCGATGGAAGTTATATAAATTCAAACTGATAAAACAAAATTTTTACCTGGCGCTCAGCGGATTTTTTGATACGGGTCGGATAACAGATTTCCGGGAAACCGCAGCCCCTGCATCAAGTAAATATTTGTCAGGAGATCAGGAAGAGTTCCATCATAGCCTTGGCGTTGGCTTCCATGCTGCCATGAATGAAAATTTTATCCTAGCGGTTGATTTTGGAAAAGCTTTGGATAAAAGAGATGGTAATTCAGGAATTTATGTAGGTATGAACTGGTTATTTTAAGACTCAATCAATTCAACGCGAACCTGGTCAATGCGGGTTTCGCTGGCTTTCAATATAGTAAACCGGTAATTATTGATCTCAATTTCAGAACCTGTTACAGGGATGTTTTCGTATTGATGCAAAATGTATCCTGCCAGCGTTTCATATTCTTCGGTATCCGGCAAATCCAAATGATATTTTTCATTCAGTAGGTCTATTTCCAGACGGCCGGAAAAGACATATTCATTTTCACCGGTTTGTTTTTCAATGAGTTCATCCATGTCAAACTCATCATTGATCTCCCCAAAAATTTCTTCAATTACATCTTCAAGTGTAAGCATTCCTGATGTTCCTCCAAATTCGTCGACAACAACAGCGATACTTTTTTGTTCTTTGATAAGCCTGGAAAGTAACTGATTGGCCATCATTGTTCCGGGGACAAATAAAATTGGTTTCAGTATGGCTTTGATAGTTTTGGGTTTGCTAAACATGTCATAAGCATGCGTATACCCGATGATGTTGTCAATACTTTCCCGGTAGATGATTATTTTGGAGTGACCGCTTTCTACATAAGCTTGCTGTAATGTTTCAATGTCGTTGTTTTCTTCAAGGGCGATAATTTCCGTACGAGGGATCATACATTCTTTTAACCGGATATTCTTGAACTCTATCGCATTGTGCAACATTTGGATCTCAGGATTCAGCATTGTTTCTTCTTCCCGTTTTTCATGGGTGTATTCCTTTACATACATGTCAAGGTCTATTGGAGCTAAAGGAAAACTTTCTTCATTAAATTCCATCTTAAAAATTTTTCTCAGAATGAATTTGGCTGTCTGGAAGAAAAACATATTTAACGGATAGAATATGACATAAAGTATTTTCAGGGGAATAGCAAAAATACTGAGTACTCTGTTTGAATAGATTCTGAAAATCACTTTAGGCAAAAATTCAGCGGTCACTAAAATGATAAGAGTGGCAATAATAGTTTGAGATGTTAACAGAAATGTATTATAAGATGCCAGTTCGGGGAACTGGTTTTTTAGGGTGGGTTCAATAATCCGGGCTGCAGCAATACCATATATGACCAGAGCAATATTGTTACCCAGCAATAATGATGAAATAAAACTGGAGGGAGACTTTACAAAGGAAGAAAGTATCCGGCCGCTGAGCTTTCTCTTATGCCTGTCAAGTTCAACCAGAAGTTTGTTTGAACTGACAAATGCTATTTCCACACCTGAAAAGAAGGCAGAGAAAAGAATTGTAATAAAAATAATTAACCAGTTTACATCCATGGGGATCAGTTAAATTTCATTCAAATTTATAAATTACCTGGATTTTGCGGTATCTTTTTTTGTGTTCTTTTTTTTCCCGAAGTCTTCATTCAGATAGATAGGCCCCCGAGGCTTAAGAATAGTGTAGTTGTTCATTTCTTCGTCGGCCTCAAGTCCTTCCCCGGATAAAATTTTATCATCCGTGGTTATCTTAACGTATTCATCGGAGAATATTTTTCTTTTCTTCTGATCCCAGATTAGATGCTCAGTGTTAAGTCTTTCGTTTTTTGCATTTACGACCACAACATCGTTTCTGGCTTCCATTATTCTGGATTTTTCATAACTGACGGCGTAATTGGATGTGAGGGTTGTTTTAATGCTTCCTGTACTGTCAAAAAATCTCACGTACAAGCCTTCCGGCATTTCCATGTAAGGTTCTTCCCCTTCATAGGTTTTCATAAGCTCACTATTGAGCCGCATTTTGATATTTCCGGAATCGGAATAAGTGATCTGAACATCCTTTGCGATATCCACCGGCATTTCCTCTTCTTCCGATATGCTGGAAACCGTAGCCATATCATTAGAGCAGGCAAAGAGCAACAACATGCCAAACATGCAGATGCTCTTTGCTATTTTTTTTATGAGCGGAGTTGCTCTATTTCTGTCTAATGATTGTAGTTTCATTGATCCAACAACCTACAGTATATTTATCCCCGGGATTATAATTTTCAAAGAAGAGTTCATCCCGGGTGGGGAAATACTGACTAAATTTATTTATCTTTTGTTGTGCTTTTTCTGCTACATCAGGATCAACACTTTTTGCCTTTTGATATTTATCTACGGCTGCCCAGTAAATCGATTTGCTTTCAACCTTATTGTCACTCTTACATACTGATGCACTGTTGGCATAAAGATCACCAATGAGGATGTAGCACCTGCCGTCATCAGGCTTGTAATCAAGAGCTTTCAGTGCATTTGTTCTTGCTGAAGAACGTTTACCCTGAGCATTATTCACATTGGCCAGTAAATAATAGGCCTCATTGATTTTCGTTGAATCCTTGAATAATGTTGCAGCCTGTTTAAGATAATTCTCGGCATCATTAAACATTTCTCGTTTAATGGACATCTTACCCATTAAGAAGGCGGATTCAGCACTTGGCTCCAGACTGTGTAATTTCCTGGTTGCATTGAAATAAAGATCACTTTCCGTACATCCCTTATCGTTCAGCATAGAAGAAATACGTTTAAGCAATTTCAGGTCTTCAGGATTCTCTTTGAATCGTTTATTGAAAATCTCATTCAAATCTTCACAATCAGCAAACGGGTCAAACATTTGTTCAATTCTTGGTTTCAGATTCTCGAAAGACTCATAGTTTTTAACTTTATTATCAATGGCATTTTCATAAACAGTTATTACCTTGTCGTATGTTCTGACAATAATGTCTTTATCTGCTTTACCCATTCTAAACATGTTGATGGCAGAATAAAGATGATAGTAAAGAACAGGAGCGATGTAGTTATCTTCTTTCACATAATTAAAGGATTTTTCAAAGAGCTTAAAACTTTCTTCGATGTGTCCTTTTTTGTATTTCATATGATCAACGGCTTTTCGTCCGAGGATATATCCAACGCCCTCTTTCCAGCCATACATTTCCAGTCGCTGATCGTAAACATTCATCAAAGTATCGGCATATGCCGGTTTGTATTCGTCTTCAGTATTATTGTACAGGTACTTGATAATCTCAGCTCCATCACGGTAAATATTCTGACTGGCAACCGGGCAGTTATTGAAAACCCAGCGCCAGGGCTGAATGGCACTTTGCATATAATCTTTTGCTTCATCCAGTTTACCGGCATCTTTGGTCTTTTTGTAATTTTTATAATATTCACGGTAAAGAGAAAAGTTTTTTACACATTTAGCGCTGTCTTCTCCCCATTTGGGCAAATCAGGTTTGGAAACATTGATGGCTTTTGTTCTACTGGTATCTTCCTGCCCATACACTGATATTGTCAAAAAGCCTGGTAATACTATAAGCAACAATAATTTTAAATAACTCGATTTCATTGTTTTCTCTTTTAAGTTTTTAATCATATCTTCGTTTAATAAACCATCTTTCAAAAATGGACAACCCTAATGAGAATTTAACATATTTCTCTTTGATAAGGTTATGGTCTGTGGTGCCTAACTGGCCGACTTCTACACCTAAATCAATAGTGGAAGCCGAACCAGGTACCGGGAAACCCAATCCAAAACTTATGCCAAACTGGTTAAGTTGTGTTCCTCTTAGTTGCAGATAGGACTGATGATATTTCACTCCCAGGCGGTAGTTTACTTTTTTCCAGTAGGGTGAAATGCTGGTGCTTTGAGGTGATGCCTCATAACCCAGAGCAGCCGTTAATGAATTTTTCAGAGAGTCTTTCACCCCAAAGGATTCGTAATTTTCCCAGTTTTCATAGGTGAAATCACCGGCCAGTTGCCAGGAGTTTGTTTTGCTGTAGACAAAGCCTGCACCAAACCTGTTTGGTAAAACAATATTTCCTTTCTCACCCTGGTTCTGTATTATTGTATCAAAAACAGCCGAAATGTCGTTGGACGTCACCTTCATGCTCTCTACCAGATAATCACGGTTTGTACCTATGGATGTTTTATTGCTGAAGGTGGCTCCGAGTGCAAGCCTGCGTTCTTCTTTTAGTTCCTTTTCATAATGAATGCCATAGCTAAAAGCATAATCTCCGGGACTTTGTGTTTCTGTTATCCTGGTATCCAGATAATTGATTGAATCCGGGAAAAGACTGGAACGTGTAAAATCCATACGACCAAAATAATAGGTGGCATTTACACCTATAGATAATTCGTCAGTAATTGAAACTCCTGTCCCCAGATAAAACTGGTTGATACCTCCGCTGCCTTCATATTGATAAGCAACATGACCGATGTTATCCAGAACATAGTCATCGTTAATATTATAACCGACATTACTGTATGGAATTAAACCGAAAGAAACGCCAAGCCATTTTGTAATTGGTGTGCCGAATTGTAAATAACCCAATGATGTATAATTGGATTTTTCAGTTTGATTGTTAGTAGAAAGTTCGGTTTGCTGCGAACGCAATCCGCCATTGAAAACAAAGGATTGCTGCATAAACCTTGAATAAGTTGCCGGATTATCATAGTTGATATACAAGCGGCTTGCCATTGCCTGGTTTACGCCACCCATCCCTAACGTCCTGGCATTGGTCGTCTGATTCAGGGCCCCGATTCCATAACGGGAATAAGGGGAAGAAATGCGGGTCTGGGATTTTAAGGAAATGCTTATGAGGCAAAAGATAACAAGAGCCAAAGCAACTGAGATATTTTTTTTCTGTTTATACATTAAACTCCATTATTTCATTCAATCCAATTAATACTAAATTTGGAATTGCAAAGATGTTATTTTTTAGGTTTTTATCAAAGTGTTTTGCATCTCCACCGGTTAAAATAATTTTTAAATTACCAAATTCTTTTTCATAAAGCCTGATAAATTCTTTTATTTCTCCGGTGATGCCTTGTAGAACACCTGCAGCAAGGGACGTTTCAGTTGTTGTTCCCGTAAAGCCTGAAAATTTACAGTAATCAACTAACGGTAATTTTTCCGTAAAATTATTCAAAGCTTTAAAACGCATATTCATGCCCGGTGATATGGCTCCGCCGTGATATTGTCCTTTGTTATCCAGAAAATCATACGTAATTGCTGTTCCTGCGCTTATGATCAACGTGTTTTCAGAAGGAAATATTACCCGGGCCCCGCTTACTAATGCTTTCCTGTCATTGCCAAGTGTCTCCGGAGTTTCATAAAGGTTGTTAAAAGGTAATTTTACAGATTGATCCATTATGATAAAATGGGCCTTTTTTGTTAAAAAATCAAAATAACCGGGTTTATGGGTACGAACGGATGAAATAATGACCTTTTGTACTGAAAAATCTGATATCAAATCCAGAATGATTTGCTTCTCCGGATCGGATAAGATTAATATATGTTTTATCTGTTCTTGTTCAAAAACCGCAAGCTTGGTTTTTGAATTGCCAATATCAATAGCAAGATTCATAATAGCTTGTTATATAAATGCAAAAGTACATGATTTAAATTATCTGATAAACTTTTTTCAAAAGTTATGTTTCTTTTTCAAAAAATGTTTTACCTTTGTGCCACGCTTTGAAAGGGTACCATAGCTCAGTTGGTAGAGCAACGGACTGAAAATCCGTGTGTCCCTGGTTCAATTCCAGGTGGTACCACGCTTCAGAAATTTTTAAGGCTTGATAAAGCCGGAAATGATAAAGGCCAGCAATTTTACTAAGTTGCCGGCCTTTTTTTATGTAGTTACTGCTTGATAACTTTAACAACATGCAAATTATTTTTTGTCTGGAGTTGCAGGAAATAAACGGCAGGTGTTAGGGGAGACAAATCTAACTGAAAAGATTGGCTAACCGGATGCTTTAAACCCTCAATCTTTTCACCCTGGCAATTTATCAGGCAAAAAGATATGATATCCGGAATTCCAGATATGTTTATCCGTTCCTGGGTTGGATTTGGAAATACCTTAATTGAGGAATTTACTATTGCAATTACATGGGTGGGGGTAAAGATAAACGGTTGTGAAACCGAATTACAGCCATACTGATTAAAAACCTGCACGTAATAAGTTCCTGGTGCTGCTGGTGTGAAATTCTGATTTGTAGCTCCGGAGATAACTTGCATATTACTATCTAGCCATTGATAAGCAATTGCGCTTCCGGTAGTTAATGTGTTGCCATTTTGACTGATAACAGGGGTTGCCGGATTAGTAAATACGGAAATGCTTTTTGTTGTGGTATCGGAATTGTTGCCAATCCATGCTACTAGTTGGATAGAGATATTACCGGATTGGCTTAACGTGTACATTGTTACCGGGAGATTTGAATAATAGTTGTTGTTGACTAACCATTGAACGCTATCGGTAACTGGAAAACTCAAATCCATTAGTTGTAATGAGGAATTCACACAGTTTGTGTCACTCAATGGACCCATTTTTGCAAAGGATGCATTTTCGGTGTATAGTTTTATACAAGGATCAAAATTATATGGTGTATTTTTACCGCAGAGAGTCCAGGAATTTCCGCTTTGACTTATCCAGCATGAATTTGATGATGCATTGAATCCATTAGTTGTATGATAAGCTTCTGCTTTTTCAACAGGAATTGGATTAAGAGTACCCGTTGGAGAGCTATATTTCACTTTAATATAATAACTGGTTTGGAGTGTATCAGTGCCGATATGAACCGGAACAGTATAAAAGCCTTTATGGCTGCAATTAAGCGAATAACTACCTGATAATCCGCTGAGTGTATTTCCGTTTTTTGATCGATAAATCTCAATTTCAACGGAAGTATTTTCAACTACGGCATAAGTTCCGATTCGTTTGATTTGTTGAGGACTCAAATTTCCGGATTCGGGTCGGAGGGTGTATTTTAACAGTGCATAGGCTACATTATCAGGATAACCGAAATTGTCAACCCAGCCCAAAGTATCATGAGCATAAACATGAGAATTGTTGACTGCCTTGGGTAACTCTTGCTTGACAGGGAAAATAGCGTTTTCAGACAAGATACCGGCATCTTCAAACGAACAGTAAAAATATCCGCCATTAGCCCAGGAAGAGCCGTAGGAATCTTTGATGATCCAGCCACCAGGGTTTGTGGCTCCTGAAAAACTCATAGTATCATTCCAGCCTACAATAGTAATGCAGTGGGCATTAGGATAATCGGTTGTATCGATGACGGAATCGTAATATTTATAATTTGCAGGATTATAGTTGCTCATAGTAAAATACATGGATGAAGCAACAGCTCCGTGATCCATTATGGCTGCTTTTATGGTGTCGATTAACGGTGACAGAAATCTGACTTCTTCAACATAAGCTAAAGGTGCAGGAGGGAAAGATGCGTTAAAAGCACAGTTTTGTGATAATGGGGTGTATGGATCCGCAGACTCGCTCAGAATACCTTTGTGCATGGATAATAATGCCTGGGTCATGTAAAAACTACCGCCGGCGCAAGGAGCTTCATTAAAACCGTGGCAATCGATCAAATTATCTTCTGATAAATCCACAGCATTACCACCCTGTCGTAGCCAGGATGACTCTATGGCAGCACAGGAGGCAAATGCCCAACATGAACCACAATTATTACCTTGATCTTTGACGGAACTTACCCAACCATGGTTTCGCGAGTCAAAAAAGGAAGGGAGTTGTGCTGATAATTTACCGGCACTTATGAACAGAAGAATTAATAACAGATATTTGTACATGGGTATATGGGTTTTTAGTGAATTTTAGTGTATTGAATCCATGCACTATTCCTGTCTTATATCTGATGATCAGTGTTCAAATTACCGGCCTTTACAAAATGCTACTCAAATCACTGATAACATCAATAGGAAAACACCTGTTATCATAATCTCTATCATGGATAGCTTCTAGCAATCAGTAGTAAACAAAAATACAAACCCAGAACACTTTTTCCAAACTAAATAAATGCCATATGATATATAAATAAAACAAAATCAGATAAATAAATTATGAAATTCTATTCAGGCAAATATGTATTATTTTGTTTTTAAAAAGCTTAAAATTTTGTCAGACAAAACTTTACCAAGCTTATATTTGGATTCATGTGTCCATCCGGCAATATGAGGGCTTAGAATGACACGGTCATGACCAGTCAGCAGCTTAAAAGTTTCCGGTATCTCATCCAGGTTTTCAAATGAATATTTTTCAAATTCCAAAACATCAAGTGCAGCGCCTTTTACTTTAGCTGTATTCAAAGCATTTAACAGGGCTGCTGTATTTACGACAGGGCCACGCGCCGTGTTGATCAGCCATATAGGTTTTTGAAAACGATTTATATATTCTACATCAACAAGTTGAGAAGTTTCATCCGTTAGTGGAACATGCAAGCTCAAAATGTCTGTTTCCCTGTAAATGGTTTCATAATCTACTTCAGTTACCAAGTCATTTCCAAATTCCTTTTTGTATTTATCATATGCGATGATATTACATTCAAAACCCTGAAGCCTTTGCGCAAAAGCTGAGCCCATATTCCCATATCCGATAATGCCGATAGTTTTTCCTTTAATTTCTGTTCCGCGGTTTTCTTCCCGTTTCCAGATTCCTTTTCGCACTTCAGCATCTGCACGGCGTATATTATTCATGAGTGAAAGCAGCATTCCCAGTGTATGTTCACCAACAGCATCACGGTTGCCCTCTGGTGAGTTAAAAATTTGTATTCCTTTTTTCTCTGCATAGCGGACATCGATATTTTCAAGTCCGGCACCCACCCGGCCGATAAATTTCAGATTTTCGGCTGAATCGAGGATCGGTTTGTCTATTTTAATTTTACTTCGAACAATGATACCAATGTAACTTTTAGCAATGGAAGTAACTGGAGCTATACCGTTCCAGAAATCACAGATATAGCCTTCATTTTCCAGTTCCTGCCGGATAACTTCATGAGTGGTGTCAAGGAATAATATTTTCATAGTCGTTGCTTTGTGACAAAGATACAATATCCATAAAAAAACCGCTCTGCAACGGCAAAGCGGTTTTATGATGATTTGTACTTTTTATTGTTTCATTAGTCTGGCCACCAGATCAACCAGTCGGTTGGAGTAACCGACTTCATTATCGTACCAGCTTACGACTTTCACCATTTTATCTCTATCACCATTCACAGAAGTAAGCTGAGCGTCAAAAATGGATGAATGCTTATTTCCAATAATATCCGTTGAAACAAGAGGTTCTTCCGAATATTCCAGGATGTTTTTCAGGTCAGTATCAGCAGCCTTTTTGAACGCTTCATTAATTTCCTGAACAGATACTTCTTTTTTCAGGTTTGCCGTTAATTCGGTAATTGATCCGTTAACGACTGGAATTCGCATGGCAGAACCACCTAACCTCCCTTTCAGATCGGGGAATATCTTACTGACAGCTTTAGCTGCGCCGGTGGAGGTGGGGACAATGTTTTCGGCAGCAGCACGGGCTCTTCGCATATCTTTTTTATGCGGTGCATCCTGCAGGTTTTGATCCGCCGTATAGGCATGAGTGGTAGTTAAAAAACCGGTTTCTATACCCCAGTTCTCGTTAAGTACTTTAACCAATGGAGCTACACAATTCGTTGTGCATGAAGCATTGGAAATGATATCAATGTCATCCTTCAAAACGTTTTCATTTACGCCCAGCACGACAAACGGGATATCATCACTTTTGGCTGGTGCAGAAAGGATTACCTTTTTGGCTCCTGCTTTCAGATGTTTTTCTGCACCGTCTTTTTTCAGGAAAATCCCGGTGGCTTCTATAATGACATCCACATCCAACTCTTCCCAGGGAAGGTTTTCCGGGTCTTTTTCGGAATATACCTTGATAGGCTTGCCATCCACACTGATATGGTCGCCTTCGGCTTTGATATCAGCGTCAAGACGGCGGTGAATAGAATCATTCTTTAGAAGATGTGCCAAAAAATCAGCATCTGTGAGATCATTCAAAGCAACAACTTCCATATCTTCGCGGTTCATCATTGCACGAAATGTTACACGTCCGATTCTTCCAAATCCGTTAATAGCTACTTTTATTTTTTTCATATGTCTAAATTTGATTAAATAGGTGTTATTTATCCCGTCAGTACGGGATGGAACTTACATGCTATAGCCCGCCTAAGGCGGGTCATTTCTTGAATGCTTTAAGGCAAATATGTTCGTTTCATATTCGGGTTATTGTTAAAGATAAATCTTAACGATCAATAGGCATCACTATTTAGATTGTTTGTTTTTAATGTTCTGACAATTAATTCAACCAGACTAATTAAAAATCTGTTGTTGTATTCAACAAAGATAATAAAAGTAAGTTTAAAAATCTGGTCTAAATCATAGCTTTTGAAAAGGAAACAAAAGTAACTTTTATTCTTCAGGGATTCATTTTCGGGATGGGGTATAGTTTTATGCCAGGCTTGCCAAACCACAGTTTATCAATTTTTCTTTAAGCAATTTTTAGGATTAATCTGCCTTTCATGGCGACAGTAAGTGAGTATTTTAACCAGAAGCGTTGCTATTGGGCTGAAATAAAGCATGATTTCAGCCTGCCGGGAGGTACATTTGTAATTTCCGCCAATAAGTGGCAGCTTATTCCAGACCATGGAAAAGCCGTTAGGGAAATTATTAAAATCATAGTTAATGATTATCCGGGCTTATCCCCATAGATTCCAACACATCTCCTACAATTGTTAAAGGTTTTTGGCATATGTTATTCCGGCAGATAAAAATACGAGTTTCATCCGGTGCGTAGCGGTTTTTGAAAACCGGAAGATCAGATTCATGATTTTTCCAAACCAGCAAAAGAGCAGGTAAATAATACTGTTGGAGCTTTTCTGCTTTTAGTCTGGCTTGTGTACCGGAAACGACTATCTCGAAAGGCGGATTAACAAACCACAACCACAGTTGCATCCAGTTAGAGAAAAATGGTCCTTTATGTTGGATTTTCGATTTCATATTCCGGAGCATTTGTAGGGATTGTTCCTGATAGTCCGGTGTTTCATCCAGGACAGAAAACAAGTAAAGATTTTGAGCCATAACCGAGTTAGCAGAGGGGATGACATTATCCATGATCTCCATTTTGCGCATTCCGAGAGGTGTATTTTGCTTTTCCGCCTGAAAGAACATAGCTGAATCCGGATCTTTGAAGTTTTTACGGGTATAGCTCAAAAGTTTTTTGGTTGTCTTTAGCCATTTATCATCAGCGGTTGTTTCAAATAGTTTGACCATAGTCCGGATCGTAAAAGCGTATTCCTCAAGCAGTCCGGGAATGGCGTGTTCATCTTTCCGGCAATTGCGGATGATACTTCCGTTTTCACTGATGGCATGCTTGATCAGGAAGTCGCCGGCATTTTGTGCAATTGTAAGCCATTCATTTTTGTTCAGGGCCTGAAAAGAATTCAACAAACCTTCTATGGCCATTGCATTCCACGATGCCAGTTGCTTATTGTCCAATGCAGGTTTTACACGATTGCTTCTTACTTGTTTTAAGGTTTGAAGGGCATCCTTTATGATTTTTTTACCTTCTGTTGGATTAATATTATGGTTTTTACAAACAGCAGCCAAAGGTGTTTCCGTGTATAAAATGTTTTTTCCGTTTTCCCAGTTTCCAGCTTTTTGGATATTGTAGTATTCGATGAAAAGATCAGCGTTTTGACCTAAATGATTGCGGATCTCATCAATGGTCCAGACATAGAATTTGCCTTCTTCACCTTCACTGTCAGCATCCCAGGATGAATAAAAACCATGATTTTCAGCCAGCATGTTCTGTTTTAAAAAGCCGGCAGTGTTTGTTATGGCCTCTTCGATTATTTCTGAAGGCTCAAACTTGTAAAAGTCAGCCAGCAGGTTAAGGATTTGCCCGTTATCATAGAGCATTTTTTCAAAATGCGGAACGCGCCATTTTTTATCGGTAGCATAACGGGCAAAACCACCACCAATATGGTCGTGGATGCCTCCCTGTATCATGCGTTCCAGTGTCAGGCGCACATGTTCGGTAATATTACTGGCTTTATAGCGCATGCCGTAATTTAACAGGAAGCTGAGGCTGGCAGGCAGTGGAAATTTAGGAGAGCCGGAATTACCACCCCAGTATGAATCGAACTGAAACTCCCAGCTATTGATAAATTCGTGCAGATAAGCATCATCCGGTTTATTATTATTGATAACATCACCTTTTATGATATCTGTTTTAACTAAGCCCTCTTTTACTTGCCTTGCTGCCTCCAATATCCGGTGGCTTTCTTTCAGCCAGGTGGCCACGAGGCTTTGTAAAATGCCTTCAAACTCTTTCGGCGGGAAATACGTTCCGCCAAAAAACGGTGTCCCATCAGGCAAGGCAAAACAGCTCAAAGGCCAGCCACCTTGACCCGTCATAATCTGAACGGCATTCATGTATATTTGATCCACATCAGGACGTTCTTCACGATCAATTTTAACAGGTATAAAGTGCTTATTGATCAAGCCGGCTATATCGTTGTTGGTAAAAGATTCTTTCTCCATCACGTGACACCAGTGGCAGGCTGCATATCCAATGCTGATGAAGATCATTTTGTTTTCCCTTTTTGCCAGCTCGAAGATGTCATCACTCCATGGTTTCCAGTTTACCGGGTTATTGGCGTGCTGAAGCAAATATGGGCTCTTGCTGTGTGCTAATTCATTGGCCATAAAAAGATATTTACTTAACCAACAAATAAAAAAGATTGCGGTTTTGGCTAATGACCATTTTCGCAAAGAATTCATTCTTAAAACGCAAAAGTATTTTGGTTAGAGCTGTGCTTCAAAATAGCTCAGCAGCTTATCTGTAAAATCGAGATGTGTAACAAACCGAACAAGATGCTTGCCAAATGGGACGCAGAGTATGTTCTTCCGGGCCATTTCATTTACAAAATCTGTGGCAGCTTTGTTATGGGCGAGTTCAATGATTACAATGTTTGATTCTATTGGATAGATACTTTTCACATAGTCTTTATCTGAAAAGATACGACCGATTTTAGCAGCACGCTGATGGTCTTCTTTTAATCGTTCAATGTGATGATCCAGGGCATAAATTCCTGCAGCCGCCAGAAATCCGGCCTGGCGCCAACCCCCGCCCATCACTTTGCGAAAACCTCTTGCACGGTGGATATCTTCATGACTACCCAGCAATAATGATCCTACAGGACAACCCAAACCTTTGGATAAGCATATGGAAATAGTATCAAAGATTTTTCCATAATCACCAGGTGTTTCTAAGGTCTCAACAAGAGCATTAAATAAACGAGCGCCATCCAAATGTAGCTTTAATCCGTGATGGTCACAAATTTCCCTGATCTCAATAAAATCATGGAAATTATAAATGCTTCCACCTCCTTTATTCATAGTGTTTTCCACGGAAACAAGGCGGCTAACAGGTTTATGAATATCTTCCGGGTTATTAATGCTTTCCTTCACCTGTTCTGCTGTTATTCTGCCACGATTACCATCCCGTAGTTTAATGGAGGATAATGCATTTAAGCCGATACCTCCACCTTCATACTGATAAATATGGGAATATTTGTCACAGATCACTTCACTTCCCGGCAAACAATGAATGCGAATGGCCAGCTGATTAGTCATGGTGCCGGAAGGGCAAAACAAAGCAGCTTCCATGCCAAACATAGCTGCTGCTTTTTTTTCCAACTGTTCTATGGTAGGGTCATCCTGGAAAACATCATCTCCTACCTCTGCTTCCATCATGGCTTCTTTCATGAGAGCTACTGGCTTTGTAACAGTATCACTTCGTAAATCGATAAGCATATTAGTCCTGTTTTTATTGATCAAACCTACATAATTTTTTGCGAAGCTATCTTCTTATTGAATGAATTCTTTTAACTACCTGGACGATTCTCGATTTGACCTTGGATTTATCAAGCTTCATGAATTATTTTTCTAAAAAACATACAGCATAATTTATTATATTGACTCAAATAAATTCTATATAAGAGTCTATAATACATGGCTATGGAAATTTGCAACAGTATGTAAAAATTAAAATTTGCATTCACAGGTTTTGATGTTGTAATTTAGTACAAACAAAACATCATTAAAGTTATGCAAAAAGAAAAGTTTACTCCATTGGGACTTACAAAAAACGAGTTGGAATTAAAACTATGGAAAACCCACCGTTTCAATAAACTACGTGAAACTTACCTCTCGTATATGCAACAAAACATACGAACTCAGATGAATAACATTAATGGTTTTTCAAAATTGCTGGCCGAAGATGAAGATAATCATGAAAAACGGGATGCATATTTTGATCAAATCGAAAAGAGTACTGAAAAATTAGACCGTTTGGTATCAGAAACGCTTAATATAGCGGTGATGTCACTGGATGAGATCAATGTACAAACACAACCTTGTTTTGTTAATCAACTGATGGATGAATTATATGTTTATTTTTCACAGCAGAAGAAGGTTTATTCCAAAGCGTATGTTGAATTATATTTAAACCAGGATGTAGATTTTAATGATTTTGCCATCTTAACGGATTGCAGCAGGCTTCGCCAGATATTTGCACAGCTTGTTGGAAATTGTCTGGCTAATTGTTCAGACGGCGATGAGATAGAATTTGGCTATAAGCTGCTGGATGAAGGTAAATCCGGAATTTTGTTTTATGTAGAAGACAATGCAACTTCATATACCAAAGATGATATTGCTCAAATTCTGAAACAACCGGAGCTTTATCTGGAATCGTCCGCTCACGATCTTAAAATGGAGAGTGTGGATTTCATTGTTTTGAAGACATTAATTGATATGCTGGATGGAGAAGCAGATATAATAACTAAAGATGGAAAAGGTATTCGCTATGAATTTGTATTACCCTACAGCCCTTATGAATCTAAAGAAAATACTATGGACAAATCAGTAAAAGAAATTATGGATCTGAAAAAATCTTTTGAATGGAAAGGCCTGAAAATTATGGTTGCAGAAGATGATGACTCTAACTACACATTGCTTGAAGAAGCTTTATCAAATACCCAGGCTACCATACTGAGGGCCGAAAATGGTAAAGAAGCAGTTAAGGTTTTTGAAGACAATCCGGATATTAATATTATTTTGATGGATATCAAAATGCCTGTTATGGATGGTCTTGAAGCGACAGAAAAAATTAAAAAAATGAACCCGGATGTTCCGGTTATTGCACAAACAGCCTTTGTGGTCGATTTTGATAAAGAAATGGCTATGAAAGCAGGGTGTGATGACTATGTGAGTAAACCGATCAATTTTGAAACTTTGTTTAAGATCATGGATTTGTATTTGAAAAATCTGGTGTAGACATTTAGGTTCTTATGAAGTGACGCCTTTACAAGACTATAAATATCTTATGTGATTGTATATTTTTCACAGCTATGTAATCTTGAATCATAAAAGGGCTCAAGGTTAAAAGATATTCTGAATTTCTTTTTTAACAGCCACCAGGGCACGGTCGGTGGGTGTATTACCTTTTTGAACTGATAATTCGATTACTTTGGATGCCAGGTCATTTGCTGTGGCATCTTCTTTTAGCTCGCCAAAGGCTGAATTAACAAGCTTCACCAGTTCTTCTTTTGCATTTTTAACAATTTCCCAGGCCTCAACAGAAATGTAAACCTGCTGAGAAAGATTATGTTCATATTCATTCCGAATGGCAGTGATCAGTTTAGAACGCATTTGCGCAGCAGTCATATCACTTTCAACAGAACGCAACAATAAAGAATTAGGCGAGATTCTTTCCAGTAATAATACGATACGCTCATAAGCCTGTAATCTTAAAGGACTTACTATTTTCCGGTTTTCAGTTTTTATCTGAGCCATTACTTTGCGTTGTTCATCCTGTTGAATTTCACGCAATATGCTTTCATGTTTTTTCATAAAATCACGCATCAGAAAGAAAGCAGTTGCAAATACGATTACTGCTGGTATGGTTGCTGCTAAAATGATATCCCAGTTCATAATTTTGTTATTTTATTTTTGCAAATATCTGAAATATTAAGCAAATGAACTTCTTTTATTGGAAAGAACTTCAAAAGCGTCATAATTCAGGGAAATCCTATTAAATTTGTCACAAAACAAAAAAATCAAAACACATGACACATATATCCGAACGGGTATTAAACCTTTCTGAATCAGAAACGCTGGCAATGACGCGGATGAGCCGGGAGCTGGCTTCTCAGGGGCATGATGTGATCAACCTGAGCATTGGGGAACCGGATTTTGATACTCCGACCTTTATCAAGGATGCCGCGAAAAAAGCGTTGGATGAGAACTATACACATTACACCCCGGTTAATGGCTATATAGAATTAAGGCAATCGATTGCGCAAAAACTAAAACGCGATAATGGGCTGAATTATTCAGCCGACCAGATCGTGGTTTCAACAGGAGCCAAGCATTCCCTGGCCAATGCTGTTCTCAGCCTGATTGATCCCGGAGATGAAGTTGTTGTTCCTACGCCTTATTGGGTGTCTTACAGGGAAATCATAAAGCTGGCAGGAGGGAAGCCGGTTTATGTGAAAACAACCCTGGAAAATGATTTTAAGATAACTGTAGATCAGTTGGAAGAGGCGATATCACCAAAGACAAAAATGTTGATGATCAACACGCCTTGCAATCCTTCAGGAACAGTTTACACTGAAGATGAGATGAAATCCCTGGCAGGTATACTGAAAAAACACCCTGAGGTTTTTATCCTTTCAGATGAAATTTACGAACATATTTTATTTGATGGCAAACATGTTTCGTTTGCATCTTTTAGTGAGATCAAAGACCAGACAATTGTTGTGAATGGAGTATCGAAAGGCTTTGCTATGACCGGCTGGCGACTTGGATTCATAGCAGCTTCCAAAGAAATTGCCGGAGCCTGCAATAAATTACAGGGACAATTTACCAGCGGAACGAATTCCATTGCACAGAGAGCTGCTATAGCTGCTTTTAATGCCGATCCGAAAGAAATAAGTGAAATGCATGTAATGAACAAAGCGTTCCTGGAGCGACGGGATTTACTTTTATCTTTGCTGGAGAAAATACCCGGTATTGAAGCCAATGTTCCGGGTGGTGCTTTTTATATTTTCCCGGATGTGAGTTACTATTTTGGGAAATTCAATGGAGAAGAAAAAATTGAAACTGCCAAAGATTTGTGCATGTACTTGTTAAATTCGGCATATGTTGCGTTAGTACCCGGAGAAGCCTTTGGAGATGCTAATTGTGTAAGGTTCAGTTATGCAACTTCCACAGAACGCATAAAACAAGCAGCAGAACGCATAAAACAAGCATTAGCGAAATTATCATAAAGGATCATGGATTATAATAAGATTTTTGAAGCATTTAACCATCAAAAAGTAATGATCATTGGTGATGTGATGGTGGATGCCTACCTATGGGGGCATGTGGAACGGATATCCCCTGAAGCACCGGTGCCTGTCGTTGCAGTGGATAAAAGGGCAAACCGCCTGGGGGGTGCGGCTAATGTGGCACTAAATGTAAAAGCCTTGGGCGCTACACCCATTCCCTGCGCTGTCACCGGAAAAGATGAGAAAGGTAAAGAATTCAGGGAACTGCTGGGAAAAAGAGGAATCTCTGATGAAGGTATTATAACAAGTAAATACCGGTCAACAACAACGAAATTCAGGGTAATTGGAAATAATACTCAAATGTTGCGCGTGGATGAAGAAACCACAGATGACCTGAACCAGGAAGAGCAACATTTATTTCTGAATAACAGTAAGCTGGTAATGAAACAGCTCAAACCGGATGTGATCATTTTTGAGGATTATGATAAAGGGTTGATCACAAAAGAGATAATACATGAGATTACCTCATTGGCAAAAGTAATGAGTATCCCTGTAGTAACAGATCCCAAACGGAATAATTTTTCAACATATAAACATATGTCACTTTTCAAACCTAACCTGAAAGAATTAAGAGAAGGGCTGGGGTTGAATGATCTGGATACTTTTGACAAAATCGAGAAGGCTATATTCAAACTGCAGGATATGCAGGGACATGATTTGATTATGGTAACACTATCCGACCATGGAGTAATGATCAGCGACGGGTATGAAATTATCCGGGTGCCTGCACATTATCGGTCGATTACGGATGTTTCCGGTGCCGGAGATACGGTTGTTAGTGTAGCGGCACTCTGCCTGGCCCAGGGTCAGGATAAAAAAATGATTGCTTCGCTGTCAAACCTGGCCGGTGGTATTGTGTGTGAACATGTAGGTGTTGTGCCTGTTAATAAAGAAAACTTCTTAAGTGAAGCAAACAGGTTGTTATGAAAAATACAGACCGTGAAATATATGATCTGAGAATAAATTACAGCAAAGCCAGTTTAAACGTAGAAGATGTTTCGGATGGGCCGGTAGAACAGTTTAATACATGGTTTGCCGAAGCATTAAAGAGCAAAGTGTATGAACCCAATGCTATGGCATTATCCACTGTTCGAAAGGATGGTGTTCCTTCATCACGCATAGTGTTACTTAAAAAGATGCGCATGGATGGATTCGTTTTTTTTACTAACTATAATAGTGATAAAGCCTTGGATATTAGTCAGAACCCTGCGGTTTCGCTGGTGTTTTTGTGGCATGAACTGGAACGTCAGATTCGTGTTGAGGGTTATGCAGAAAAAATCCCCGATCAGGAATCGGACGATTATTTTTTGAGCCGGCCACGGGAAAGCCGTTTAGGTGCGTGGGCATCACCGCAAAGTGAGATCATTGAAGGCCGAAATGTATTGGAACAGAAAGCGCATAAAATTCATCAAAA
Source organism: Bacteroidales bacterium (assembly GCA_021740245.1). Taxonomy (GTDB): domain Bacteria; phylum Bacteroidota; class Bacteroidia; order Bacteroidales; family PWNQ01; genus PWNQ01. Next base: position 31,846 of record JAIPAE010000007.1, read on the forward strand.
ATTTGAAGGGAAGGAAGTTACTCGTCCTGACTTTTGGGGAGGCTATGTGGTTAAACCACAGATGATTGAATTCTGGCAGGGAAGGCCCGGACGCCTGCACGACCGGATAAGGTACGTTTGGAAAAATAAGGAATGGATAATTAACCGGCTGGCGCCCTAAAATTCATTATGATGGAAACGATTCCGGCTAAAATTGATAAAATTTTTATTTCACAGGTTGCGAAACTTGGAAATTTCAGACTACCGGTTTTTATTCTTTTGCTGTTGTTAATTGCAGTTCTGGGAGCTTTGTTATGGGGCGCTGCTGCAATTGGATCATCGCGTCAATTCAGATTATTGTCCATCGTTGCTCCTGTATTGATAAGGTATGTAGTACATATTTATGCCGTAGATAAGAAAAAGCCCTTATTGGTACTTTACGGCTGGCTGTTTTTTTTGATAAGTTTTTTCATTGGAAAATATCTTGTGTTTTCCCATTTCTATTCCTTTCTACAAGGTTGGATAAAAGCACAGGAATTGAATGATTTTTCTGTTGCGGTATCCTATTTGCCTTATATATTCAATAAAATTCACTTTGGACTTTTTACCGAAAATTTCAGCAAACTGTTTGATTATGCTGATTTTATATGGGTATTGGCGGGGTTTTATATAATTTGGCGTCATACTATTTTTTCAGGTAAAAAAGCAAATCAAAAAACCGGTAACAAAAGGAAATATTTTAACCGGAGGTTTCATTCATAAAAACATCAGTCTCATGCGTTATATACTTTTAATTTCATTTGCTATCATGATTTTAGCAGGAAAGAGCCAGTCACAAAGCAGTGCTCTTATGGATTCTGTGGATCAATTAATTGAACAAAAACAATATAAAACCGCTTTTCGCTTGCTTCAAAAAGCGGATCCGAAAAACAATAAACCGGAGGTATTGTTTAAGAAAACAGATTTACTCACCCGGTATTATGTAACTTCCATCAATCATATGATGTTTGCTGTAAAAGATTTAAAGCCTGGTAAAACAGTGATGGATTATCGTGGCAAACCCGGTGATTACAGTTTGTATTATTTCGATGCTGATTCTTTGATCCGTCGTTTGATTCGTAAGAAAGGTGAAAGTGTGGAACTTTACAGGGAGTTGGCCGATTATTGGTTTGAAGTCTATTTACGATATGGTGATAAGCCGAAAGGGAGGAAAGCACCGTTGGATTCCGTGAAAAAGTTTTCCGGGTTGGCTATAAATGCCGGGGATCAACATTTTGATACGTATTATAAGCTCGCCTATTGTTATCTGGAAGAAGAAAACTTCCCAAAAGCCATTCCGCTTTTTAAAGAAAGTATCAAACGAAATGACACATTTCCCTCTTCTCATTATAACTTGAGCTATGCCAACTTATCGATGAATATGTATTCTACAGCAGTGATCCATGCCAATAAAGCATTTGAATTATATGATGATCCGGCTCAGAAAGCTGATGCAGCCCGTTTAGCCGGCATTGCACTGTTAAGTATGAAGCGCCCGGACAAAGCATTGCATTTTTTTGATCAAAGCACAAAGTATGACCCTGATAATCACTATACATTACAGGGAAAAGTGCAGGCATATTTTATGCTTGAAAAATTAAATAAGGCCGATTCTTTGACACAAAAGCTTTTTAATCGCTTTCCGAAAAATCCGCGAATAGCTAATCTTATCAGTAGTCTTTATGCGGATAATGATCAGGTAGAGCGATTTATCAGCATTATGAAAGATCACATCAAAACATATGAAAATGAACCGGAGGTTAAAGCAAATATTTACTTTGCACTTGCGAATGTTACACTGAAAACAAATGCTGACAAAGCCCGGGAATATATTCTAAAAGCAAAAATGAGTTACGAAAAAATATATCCGGAAAATCATCAGATTTTTGAAACCATACAAAGAGCATTAGAGTATATAGAAAAACAGAAAAAACAATAAAACCGGATTAATACGTTTACCATAAAATAATATTTTTGCACATTCGTTAAAAACAGATTGACAAACAGCGACATTCATATATGAAATCCACGCAATGGGCCATATTCGTTCTATTGATAGGTGTTAGCTTAACACTTCAGGCACAAAAGCCAAAGAATCTACCCCGGTACGATCAGAAAAAATTTCATTTTGGCTTTACTTTGGGGTTTAACACCATGGACTTTAGGGTAACACCGGTTGATAAATCAAAGATGGTATCAGATTCTGTTATACTGATCGAGCCGGTTCCTGAGCCAGGGTTTAACATTGGGATCGTTTCCAGCATGAGGCTGCACAAATATCTGGACATTCGCTTTGTTCCGACTTTATCGTTTGGTGAACGTCGTCTGCGCTATAAACTTCGATTTAATGACAGTACGATTGTTTCCGATTATCAGTCCGTTGAATCCACATATATTGATTTTCCAATTTTTCTTAAATATAAGTCGAAGCGGCTAAACAATGTCAGGGCCTATGTTACAGCGGGAGCAAGATACAGCCTTGATCTAGCTTCTCAATCAAAAAAAGATAATACAAGCGATGAAATACAGATCAAACTCAATCCACATGATGCATCTGCAGAACTGGGAGTTGGATTCGACTTTTATCTGACCTATTTCAAATTCGGAACAGAATTAAAAATGGCATATGGCTTACTTAATTTATTGAAAGAAGAAAGTAATCTTTATTCGAAAGGTGTAGATCGTTTAAACTCTAAAATGTTTTGGCTAACGTTTACTTTTGAATAAACTGTAATTCAGCCGCTATAAGTAAAAATACAACTGAACCAAAAAAAAGATTTCCGAAATTTGGCCATTTCAAAAAACTGTTATACATTTGCACTCGCTTAAAGCAAAAGTTCTTAAAGGTCCGTTCGTCTAGTCAGGTCAGGACGCCAGGTTTTCATCCTGGTAACAGGGGTTCGAATCCCCTACGGACTACCGAAACAGTGAGGAGCAAGAGTACTGAGCATAGCTTGTACTCTTGCTCCTTTTTTTGTGCGTTATTTTCAATATTTCCTTTACTCGTTATTTTTAGCGGAATTGAGCGAATTTTAGCATTTTTATGTCGGCGGCATTTTTGTTACTTTTTTTTGCTGCAGAAAAAAGTAAAAACAAAGAAATATGGATGATTATTTAAAGCTACAGTGCGCACTGCTTAAAATGGATTAAATACAATTAAGAAGGTGATTAAAGAAGTTGATGCTCCTAATATTATGTGTTAGGGGTCAGCAGGTAATATTATACATTGTTGTCCGGTTAATTTATAAGAACCCATACTAATGATTTGTAAAATTCTTCGAGTGCCTTAGTGAAAATCCTTTGTTTTCTTTGTGATTATTTTTATACCACGAAGTGGCCTTTAGATTTCTACCGCAAAGGGCCGCTAAGGAGCAAAGAACCGCAAAGGAATTTCTGAAGTGTCTTTAATGTAATGAATAGTAAATTTCCGGATAATACAAAGCTCTGTAAAGTGGCATTATGGTAGAAAATAATAAATTACAAAAACAGAGATCCAAAAAGTAAACGCATTTCAAAAGAAAGAAATACAATGCTTAATATCTTTTTATTTATTTTTAACCGGACAATAGTGATTATTATATTTATATGTACAAATCAATAACTTCAAGCGTAACCCCGATGCCAGCAGAAGTGATGATGATATGGAAATGTAATTCTGATAATTAACGAATTAACAAAATAACAAAAGGCCCTGCTCTTGATATAGATACAGGGCCTTTTCCTTAGGGCAGGATATTGCTTAGTGCTTGATCATAACAGGTTTGGTATAGCAGCCATTTTCATTTTCTATCTTCACAAAATAAATCCCTTCAGCATATTCTGAAGTATTGATCTGTAGATTATTTTCTGCTTCTGAAGTAATTTGTTTCTCATAAACGAGCTGTCCGGTATTGCTCATTACTGAAACCGTATATTGTTTCAACTTTTCAGCCTTAAAAGTAACATTCAACATATCAGCAGCAGGATTTGGATACATATTCAGTTCCAGCTTGCTGATTTCATCTTTCATTCCTACAGTTACTGAAGAATAAGCTGATTGATAAACCATACCATCGGAATAATTCTGAATCCAAACAACGGCAATCAGGTCTGAAAATTCTTCAACAGAATGCTCTATTGCGTGATTAATAGGATCGTTAGCACTACTTGGAAGGCGATAGGAACCATTGAAGGTATAAGACAATGATTCGTTGGTTGTAGTACCCTGAGTGAGTGGCCCAATCACAGTACCACCGGCATCAGGAAGCATTTTTTTCATTACCCAGTCAAATTCAGTTTCACCATTGGTGCCCACATTCTGTGTTGTTTTCTTTTCAACAATACCAACAAACAGACGTGCAGAAGCCGGCAAGTCAATATTATTCAGAATCTGAACATCAAGAGAAACAGTTTTGGTTCCTACTGTGATAACCAGGTCTGCAGTAAGGTCAACAAATGAAGGATCGGCATAAGCGGTGTTCAGGTCAGTAGCGGCATAGCTGCTACTGTTTCCATCGTAGTAATAGCCACCACCAACTTTAAGGTTCGGCACTGAGTTAACTCCATAATACTGTCTGCGCACACCACCCTCATCGGTATAATAAGGATCACCGGCACCCGGCCAACTCATCTGATATTTAATACAAACGTATTTATTCGGATTCGCAGTAAAGATGGTACTCAGGTTTGCATTTCCAGCTACACAAGGGCCGCATGTAGAACTTGTAAATGCTTCATGCAATGGCATGCGTTGAACAGCACTTGCAGGGTCATAACTTACAGTGGTAACGGTAATTGTGTCGTTTGTATTCATCTGGTCGTTATTCCCATTCGGATTGCTTACCCAAACTTTCACAGTGTGTGAACCTGCTGTTGGTGTCCAGGCAGTGGAGTGTGTATAATTATAGGTATCATAAGAATTCAGATTAACAGATGTAATATTTTCAGTAACCACACTTCCATTATCAACCTTATAATTCAGGTCAAAAGAAGTAATGGTCGCCTGACCCTGGTTCTCAATCTCACCTGTGATATCCACGCTTTGTCCCTGAGGCACCATAGCCGGAAGGTTAAACGTATTAACGGCCAGGTCTAATGTATCAGGTTGTGTAGATTCCAGTTCAATACCAAAGAGGCTTACGTTCTGAATCAAACCGCCGATTGTAGTGGTTCCGGTAACGATATCCGGCTCAATAAACAGTCCACCACCAATTTCACCAACATTACAAACATTTGTGGTAAGGTCTTTTTGCAGCCCTGTAGGCACTCCTGTGGTAGCATCAAGCTGTGTAATCGTAGTATTCACAGAGCTGTTGGCATTGATCATCCAGATAAAAGGTCCACCTGGAGAAATAGTGTCATATGCACTACCATACACACTGGTTTGTCCGTGTGTGTTCGAAGGAATGGTCTGTAGCACCACACCGTTTCTGCTTACCAGGGTGAGATCAGTATCCCAGTTGGCAACCCAGAAACCACCGTTACCGCTATCGGCATTCGGATCATAACATATATTTCTTACAGTAACGCTGGGTGAAGCAATGGTTCCAACCAATGTTTGGTTTGTAAAGTCCATTTTGTAAATTACATTTCCAGAAGTCCCGCCATAAAAGTGAGTTCCATCATAGGCAAGGTCTCTGAGCCCGGAAACACCGGCAATACTAAAGCTGTCAACCAGCACACCTGAACTGTTCAGTTTCCATATTTTGTTTCCACTCCATTGGGTAATGTAAAAGTTATTTCCATCGGTTTCACAACCGGCAGAGCCACCACCGGGAATGCTATAGTTAAACTGTACATTCCATGATCCTTTGGTTATGTTCTGCTGGGCAGGAGCATTGGGTGAGATTTCGTTAAATGCGTTTCCTTTCTGCCCAAAGGCAAAAACTACACTTAATACTAAAAATAAAGAGAATAATGTTTTCTTCATAAGATTAATGTTTTGATTCAGTTCCAAAGATAAAAAAAACAGAACTAATAAGTGTCAAAAAAAGAAAAATAACTTACTATAAATAATTTTCTGACTTGGTGTGAATAATTTCTATAATTTTTTGCCTGCTATATGCCCAGTTCCAAACGCAAGCGAATGCCAAAACCCTGAAAAGATAATTCATCCCATGAAGTGAAAGCTTCCAGGGCCATTTGGTTTTGGACATACCCCAAGCCGTAACCGGCCTCCCAATAGTTTGGCGAATATTCCGTACGCAGATAATTCAGACAAAGATATTCGCTAAAGCCCAATAGACTTACTGCCGGAAATTGTGAAAACAAAAACTTATTGGGTTTGACGATGCTTTTGACGTTTAACCAGGCTCCGGATGTGGAATAGTTGTAATAATCCAGTAATCTGAATGCTTCCAGAGAATTGCTTTTTTGAAATAGGGTTTGGTTTCCGTTAAAATGTTTAAAATCAGTGAAAGAAATGTCTTTTTTAGCAAAAGTATTCCCGGCATTAATCCGTATGCCATAACCTAGAAAAACACCTTGCGATTGATGTTCAAAGTCTGCTTCAATCCTGTGCCAATCAGGACGGGTATTAAAAATACCGGGGATAGCGCCGGAATATTTTATACGAATAATGGGGTATGCCGAACGAATAAGTGTCAGGTGCCCATTTCTTTTCATGAATTTTTGAGTAGGCCGGTATGTGAGGGCGGCTTTAACTATGAATGCTTCTTCATTCTTAATTGAAATTTCTTTTTGTTCGATATTCTTCGGCAGGTTGGAAGTGAAATCTTTTTTGTCTTTATAAAAGAATGAGTAATTTGATTGATTATGAAGTGATCTTCTTCTGGCATATTCGCTGCTGCCATTTAGTAATATCTTCGGGCTCAATTGCTTTTTTCCTTCAAGCAATACAAATTCTTTTTCGTAAAATTTTGCATGGTTTTGCCGGAGAAAAAGGGTGTAAAGCGTATTAGTAAAAGTCGCTATGGGTTCATTATCATTAAATTGACTAATATATTTCCCTCCTTTGATGGAGATAGTATTGGTTTGCCATGAGTCTATGTCATAATCCTTGTTCAGCCCTGTTTTCCAATATAGCTTTTTGCTGTTAATCCCATACCGGATATTGGCAGAAAGTTCATATTTTCGTTCCGGCAAAAATGTTAACGTAGCCGGTAATTCCAGTGCCAGGCCTTCAACAGTGTTAAACTTAGTGTTAGTTACCAATGATCCCAGGTGGAGGTAGAGCTTTTTGCCTAGAAACTGTCGTCTACCTGTGATGATAGTTGAATAAATTGATTGAAATATGCCGGAACCGGTAGTATCAACTTCTGGCGATTTAATTGTGTCGCTTTCTTCTTCATCATAAAGTTTTTTCATTAAACCAGTTGTTTTTTCTTCTTTGCTGAGCGGGATCGGTCTGACTTGTTCCCAATAGGCGGAATCGCGCTCAAAAGCTGTTGAATCCACTGTTTTAGAGGCGATAAATGATGCAGCAGGTTCTTGTTGTGTTTTTTCTTCTTTTCTTTGCTTCTTTTTTAATTCTTTTTTGATCTTCTTTACAGCTTTATTGAAATCTTTGAGTGATTTGAAATTTATTTCTGAAAAAGCTGTGCTATCCTCATTATTGGTTTTTGCGTTATTCAAATCACCCAGGCCTGTGGTGTCAATTTGTGCAGCTTCTGATTTGATATTATAAGCCAGTTCTGTGTCCAGTTTAATGTTGTAATTACTTAAAGACGCCAGATATTGGCTGCTGATGTCCAATCCAAAAAGATTTCCTTCCAGTTGGTAATTGTGATTCACCGGAAACCAGATTGTATTGTCTATTGGTGCAAATACCTGTTTTAGCGTTACTTCCCCGGGATAGGCAAGTGTAGATAATGAAAAGCTGTGTACACCCCACGAACCTTCTACAATATAGAGTTTGCCCCGGAAAGTCAGCTTGCTTTTAGCTTTGGGGGTTACTTTGATTTTGTGTATGAGATTGTCCCCTTCAATAAAAGTGTTTTCCAGCCGGAATTTATAGTAGCGAAAAGTTTTGGCTGAGAGGGGCGAAACTCCGCCCATAAAGTCCGGATCATAGATCGTCTTTATAACAAAATCGTTCATCAACTGGTTTGTGTCCTGGTCATTGTTCCGGGTGGAAATAATGTGTGTTTTCCAGGTATTGGGCGCAATGTAATGTGTTTTTAATACTGTTTCCCTGACAAAGTAGCCTGTTGTATCTTCTTCTTCAAGCTCCGATAATTTTCTCATATACCCGGGTACTTCCATAGTTGTAAATGTTTTTACATAAGCTCTGGCCTGGTAGCTCTTAATCACCAGGCGGTAATATTTTGCCGCGGCTACAGCTTTTCTGATAATTGCATAAGCCGGGTCTTCGTCTCCCGAAGAAACTATGAATGCTGGCAATTGAAGAGCCTGGGCTGCTAATTTTATGTTGACAGTTCTTAGCTGTTCGTCCACAGCTATTTGCTTTTTTTCTGATTTGTAACCCAGATGCTGATATTTTATGGTGTAATTTCCTTTGGGCAGGTGTAATTGATATTCGCCGTGCCGGTTCGTGATTGTTCCGGTTTGGGTTTCTTTGACATAAACAGATGCAAATGCTATCGGATTGCCATTTTCATCGCCGATTTGCCCTTTGATACCGGATTGCCCGAAAGCCTGAACTTCCAGAATAGCAAAAAGCAGGGAGCAAAAAAGCCAAATACATGGTCTCAATGGCATATGATATGGGTTTTTATGGGCTAACCATTTTTATGCAAGTATACCGCTATGAAACGATATAGACAATTAGATTAGTATGAAAATTTTGGGACTTTTTTGTCTAAATCTGTTTGGCTGATTCTTTTTTAAACTAATTATAAATAATACTTTGATTTTAATTTTTTATTTCTATACATTTTAAAATTTTTAACAAATGCATTAAATGACAGTATAATATTGTTTTAATTCCCATTAGTTTATAAAAGAAAGAATATTACATATGAAATAAAGCAAACTTTAAATACTAACATTAGTTCAAATATACCTAAAATAATAGATAATATAATATACTTTTCATTTTTGCAGCCATCTGTTTAATAAATTCATCAAATGATTAATATATATTGTTCATATATGTTTTAAATAGGGAAGTATACAACTTTTTTAGGTGTCAAAGTTAAAACAAATAAATATGTGAAATATATGTATTGCATATAAAATCAGGTTTTAGCATAAATATTTTTTTATTTAATAGAGATTCTTCCTATATTTGGATGCTATTCTTATAAAAAGCATATTCAAAAACCAATTGGAATTATATTATGAGGAAACTTTTACTCTCTTTTTTAGGATTAATGGTAGTTGGTTTTCTTGGAGCCCAGAGTTTGGCTTTCCATGAAGACTTTGAACAACCATCAGGAGCGGATAGCGTAGCAAGCTATTCATCATCAAGCTCAAATACCTGGGGACTTTCGACCAATTTATATGCCGGCGGCTTACAGTCCGATTCGGCAATATGTTCCCCAAATG
>JAIPAE010000008.1 GCA_021740245.1 Bacteroidales bacterium
TATCAGTAAGAACAAAATACCGGCAGCAATCGGAAGACAGATGAGTATGTTAACAGCGTTTATCATTGTATCTGATTCTTAAGTTCATTCGTTTTAGCTTGCGTAAGTTTAATAAGTTGATCGCCATCAAGAATGCGTTTTCCGGTGCTTGCCTCGTAAGCAACCGCCATGCGTTCGGTGCAGCAATAGCATGGATCAACGGCAGCCAGCGAAATAGCCGCATCTGAAATGGTTTGTCCCACGCAGGATTTTTTAAACGTTGCTATGTTAACATAGCTGGGTGCACGTATTTTATGACGCACCGGCGAGTTGCTGCCATCGGTTTGCACGAAGTGAAATACTTCCCCGCGCGGAGCCTCAGCATGTCCAAAGCCAACTCCTTCCGGTATTTCCCATACTTTTGTCAGGATATTACCTTCGGGAAGTTTTTCCATTTTATCAAGTGATTGTTCGATGATCTTGATAGATTCATACATTTCCAGCAATCTGACTTTGGCTTTGGCAAATACGTCTCCTTCCGTGCTAGTGATCACATTCCAGTTCACCATGTCATAAGCTGCATACGGATCATCCCGCCTGACATCAATATCAACTCCGGAAGCCCTTGCAGTAGGCCCAACAGCAGCATAATCTATAATATCTTCGCGGGTCATAACACCCACATTTTTGGTGCGAGCGTGGATTACAGGGTCATCCATTACAGCGCCAGTCAGCAGATCAACTTTCTTTTTTACATCAGATAATACAGTACGGACAGCGCTGAATTTGTCTTTTTCAATATCCCGCCTTACTCCTCCGATCCTGAACATGGCATAGCTGTTTCGGTTTCCGGAGATCATCTCAAATAGGTCAAGCACTGGCTCGCGATATTTCCAACCCCACATAAATACCGTATCATAACCCAGAAAATGACCCGCCAGACCAACCCAAAGCAGGTGACTGTGAATGCGTTCCAGCTCTCCAATGATGTTACGGATATATTTGGCGCGATCAGGAATGTCCACCCCTGCAATTTCTTCCATGCAATTAGCAAAGGCAAAAGGATGAGAAGTGGAACATATTCCGCAAATACGCTCTACCAAAAAGAAAACCTGTTCAAAGGTCTTTTCCTCGGCCAGCTTTTCTATTCCGCGATGATTATAGCCGGTTTCCCATTCAACATCCACAACCTTTTCACCTTCACAGTAAAGCTTAAAATATTCCGGTTCTTCCTGAAGCGGATGATAGGGCCCGATTGGTATGATTTTTTTCTTATTCATGATTAAAATTCTTTACGGTAAGGATATGTACCTTTTGGCCAATTTCCTTCTGATAACAGGGGAACCAAATTCGGATGTCCCTTAAAGTTGATTCCCAGCAATTCATGCATTTCCCGTTCGATCCATTCTGAAGCACTGAATAAACCTGTTAATGATCCGATCTCGGGATCTTTATCAGGCAACAGTACGTGCAAATTGATGATTTCACCGCTTTGATCATTGCTAAAGTGGTAATAAATTTCAAATCCGTTCATTGAATGCAGACCACTGGCTATGATAAACCGGTATTTTTTTTCGCTATATAGTTCATTGCTTATTTTTAACAACGCTTCAGGTTTGATATTCAGGGTGTTTCTCTGTTCATTATGTTGCCGGACATCCAGAATATCTCCTGCAAATTTTTGTTTTATGTCTTCTGTTGCTGTTCTGTTCATAGGTCTCTGATTAGATTGTGTTTGCCAGTTTCATCAAAGCTGAAAGCATTGCTTCGGGTTTAGGCGGGCATCCGGGAATGTAGGCATCCACAGGGATAATAGTATCCACAGGGCCAGCAAAGGTGTTCCCCTCGGCAAAAATACCGCCGGTGCAGCCACATGCTCCAAATGCTACCACATAAACCGGTTTGGCTGCCTGTTCATAAACTTCCAGCAATCGTGACTTATCACGCTTGTTGATCGATCCGTTCACCAACAGGACATCAGCATGCCTTGGGCTACCAACCAGTTTAATACCAAACCTTTCCACATCATAACGGGGCGTGAGGCAATCCAGAATTTCAATATCACAATTATTGCAGGAGGCCCCTCCAAAATGAAAAACCCATAATGACTTTTTTAATACGAATGATTTTAGTCCCACGGTTCTTATTTTAAATTCCTAAATAATGTAATACCAAACCTGCTATTACTAAAAGATTCATCCATATCAGAAAGAATCGCATCGCCTGTCCGATCTTCAATCGCGGATTTGTGTTGCGGATCAATACCATCAACACAAAAACGAGTAAAATTTTTAGAATCGACCATAAAATTTGGATACCCGTGAACTCTAACCCTCCCAAAAACATTTCTGCAACAAAAACAGGCAGGATAAAAAGCAATATATATTTGGTATATTTAATAATGGCGTAAGCAGTTCCGGCATACTCCATAAAAACACCTTCCGCAATTTCAGTTTCAGCTTCAGCAAGGTCAAAGGGCACAAAACCAATCTTTCCCTGTATGGTAAATAATGCAGCAATAAACAGAAGAATACCGGAAATGCTTGTTATAAAAGCACCTTGTTCCTGCTGTATAGCCATAATATGTTCCAGATGAATGCTCTGTCCCGCTTTTAATATGATGCCGGCTACCACGAGAATAAATGTAAGTTCATAGCTTAGCACCAGCTTAATCTCTCTTGAAGCACCAACTGCTGACAGCGGATTGCCTGAAGCTAAAGCTCCTGCAATAAACATCAGAGAGGGGATGACCAGCAAATAGAATAATACAATAATATCACCCTGGAATCCTTCGTGAATGCCAAATGCGGGAAGCAGAATTATTACGGCAGCTGCTGTTGAACCAAATAATGCCAATACAGGCGCCAGCAAAAAGAATATGGCAGCTCCTTTTTTTGGCAGAATAGTTTCTTTTACCAGCAACAACTTTAAGAAATCATAAAAAGGTTGCAACAAAGGTGGCCCTTTTCTGAATTGCACACGTGCCGTTACTTTTCTGTCGGCCCATGACATCAGCCCACCAATTAATCCCGCAAACAGCATCCCGGGATAAATAAAAAAATACAAAAGCTGTTCAGCCATGTTATGTTAGATTTTTTAGTTTCTCCCAGGAATGATCTTTTACTAATATTCCCGGCATTAGTTCAAATATATTATCCTGATCTTTAGTGTTCTCGTCTGTAAGTTGAACCGTTCCTTCCGGACTTCTTTTTATAAATTCATCCAGTTGTTGGTCATCATGCAGATTGTAATAAAGCGATTCATCGCGCTTATACTCATAAAAATCGCTCATCATCGTCCCGAATGGACAAATAGTAACGCAGGATTTACAAGCGACACACAAATGTGTGGACCTTATGATCATGCCGTTGGAGTCTTTATCCAAAGCTTCTTCTGGGCAAACCTCCACGCAGGGAGCATCTTCACAACGACGACATGCATAGGTGAATACAGCCAGTTCCCTCAGAGATTTTAGCCCATTCGTCTCCGGCGGCTGACTGATCAGCCCTTCGGGGACTTTCATGTCACATCCGCCTTGTTCGCATTCCCGGTACTTTGTCAGGTCGATTAGTATTGTTCTCATAGTTATTTCCAAATATCCGGTTGATCTTTGATTTCTTCATATGTAAATACGGGGCCGTCTTTGCAAACAAAATATTTTCCCATCATGCAATGACCGCATTTTCCCAGTCCACATGACATGTTTTTTTCCATGGAAAGGAATATTTTGTTCTCAGGATATCCCATATCAAGCAACTTCTGAACACCAAACTTCATCATGATGGGTGGCCCCACAACCACTGCTACAGAATTTGCAATGTTTATATTGATTTTGTCCAACAGGCAGGTGACTACACCTTCGGTTTCATCCCAGGATGCATCGGCTTTATCCACACTTCTGAAAACCTCAAACTTTTTCACGGAGCGCAAGTGATCAATATATCCTTTGTAAATACAATCTTTTGGCGTTTTTGAACCATAGCAGAATGTGAGTTTTTCAATTTTGTCTTGCTCAGCTTCCAGATTGTATATCAACGAACGAATGGGAGCAAAACCACAGCCTCCGCCAAGTATCAATACTTCTTTACCATACATTTCATTCATGGGATAGCCGCGTCCGTAAGGGCCACGGATTCCAAGGACGGCCCCTTCATTCAGATTATGTATCTTTTCTGTAACAAAACCGGCTTTCATGATGGTTACTTCCAGTTCATCTTCAACCAGAGGAGAGGAGGAAGGAGTAAACGGTGCTTCTCCAATTCCTTCTAATATTAATTCAATAAACTGTCCTGTTTTGAAACTGAAATTACGTTCCGGTTTCAGAACAAAGGTTTTTATGGAAGGGGATTCTTCGATAACCCTCGTCAGTGTCGCTTTAACAGGTTTGTAAAGATCAACAATAGCTGTAGTCATGCTTCCACAGTTAAATTTTGTTTCAGTTCTCTAAAAAGATCGTTTTTATTTATTTTACCTATGCAGGCCTCAATACAACGACCACAACCTGTGCAGGCTTTGGAATGAAATTTTTGAGGCTTCCATACATATTTACACATATAGCGGTTGCGAAATCTTTTTTCCAGGGGCCGCAGTGGGTCTTCACCAGCAGCCACGCGCTCAAAACCGGGATACTGACAGGTATCCAGGCTCCTCACTTTTTCAAATTCAGGCCGCTCAATGAAAAGAAAACACGAACATGTGGGACATATAGCTGAGCAAGCACCACAGGAAACACATGTTTCTGAATATTTCTTCCAGATATTTTCTGATGATTGTGCTATTAACTCTCCCGTTATTGTGTAGTCAGGTAAATCTGTATTCTTTTCATTCAGTTTTTTTACTGTTTTTTCCCGTAAATCATTGATTATTTGATGGTCTTTGGTATTTGCTTCTTGTATTAAGCTGATATGTTGATCCTTGAATTCCTGACCCTTCTCGGATATTATTTTCAGAATAATGTTCTCACCGATTTCTGTCAGGATGATATCGGCATTTTCCTCCGGCCAGGGATTAAAACCATAACTGGTACAATGGCAGTGCTCATTAATGCTGTGACAATCCGTACCTATTAATATGGTGTTTTTACGATGTTTGGAATAAACCGGATCCATATAGTCCTGATTCAGATAAATCTCGTCCAGTATGGACAGTGCTGCTAAATCGCAAGCCGGGCATCCTATGATTATCCTTTTTTTATAATTACTGGTTGTAAATATATTTTCCCTTACGGGTAAAAAGAATGTTTTTAACGGAGATGATGGTTTCGGGTGATTATAGATAATATTGCCGGTAGTCGCGGGCGTAATTGGATCATATTCCACATTATCCCCGTTTTGAATAGGGGCAAATATACTATAATCTTTCAGGAGCCCTGACAACATTGTCCCCCAGTGAGTTTTGTTGATAGTGTATTCTGAGTTCATAAAGGGTATATTGTGACAATTTTCACAATTTAAAAGTAATATAAATAACCCCCCGTGTCAAATTTATTTTCAAAAATTTATTAATTTAGTAGATTTTTTAATTAAGACTAAATTTTAAAAAGCAGGTTTTCTCTTTATTGTCAACCGTTATAGTATCATCTTGATTTTTAATCTTATATTTATTATCTTTATAAAAAATATCTATAGAACAAAATTTATTAGATATTTCTGTTCGTTTACTTTGTGTCATATTGTTATTAATAATACAAATGGAATCTACTGCTTATACAAAACGATTACTAACCTACCGCCTTAGCTTATCACACTTAAAAGAAGTAGGACTAACCGATGTTTTTTCTTATCTGATTGCCGGAGAAACAGGAATTAGTGCAGCTCTTGTAAGAAAAGACCTTGCACAACTCAAAGTTAAAGGAAAAAGACGCGGAGGATATGAGATTGATGTCATATTGGATGCCATAAATAATTATTTCGGTGATAATACAATTAATCGCGTTGTATTGGCTGGTATGGGTAATATTGGGCGCGCAATAGTTAATTACAAAAATTTTGAGAACCGTAGGATTAAAATTGTAGCCGCTTTTGATCTTGATCCGGCCAAGCAACGGAAAAAGTATGACGTTCCGGTTTATCCGATGGAAAAATGCCCGGATATTGTAGATAAATACCGGGTAAATGTGGCTGTTATTGCCGTACCGGCTTTTTCTGCACAGACTGTATGTGACCGGTTGATTCAATGTGGCATTCGTGGCATAATGAACTTTGCGCCCGTAAATCTTAAAGTACCGGATCATGTCTATATTTCTAATGTCAGGCTTTGTGATGAGCTTCAGCAGGTAATTTATCATTCGACTAAAACAAATCAGTAATGGAAAAAAAAGCCAGGCATATTCATATCTACGGATTGGTTCAGGGAGTCGGTTTTCGTCCGTTTATATACCGGCATGCAAATCAGTTCGGATTAGCTGGCTGGGTAAGGAATCATATGGCCGGGGTGGATATTCATGTTGAAGGAACTGAAGATAACTGTCTTGGATTTATGAATACTTTAAGAGACCATGCACCTGCAGCTTCTGCAATCGTATCTGTTAAAAGTTCTGATGTAAAGACGCAAAATCTGCAACATTTTGAAATACTGAAAAGCGAAAACGGTCATTACAATATTACTGATGTATCACCTGATATAGCTGTTTGTCAGGATTGTCTGCAGGATATGCAACAGCAGGACCGCAGATCAGCTTATCCTTTTACGAATTGCACGCATTGTGGTCCCAGATTTTCAATTATCCGGGAAATACCTTATGACCGCTGCAATTCCAGCATGAATAGGTTTTCTATGTGCCAGGACTGCCGGCATGAGTATAATGATGTCTTGGACCGTAGGTTTCATGCTCAGCCGATTTCTTGTAAGTTTTGCGGTCCTGAATATACATGGTTTGAAAATGATAAAAGAACCAACGGATGGAATAATATTTTCCCTGAGCTGATCAGTGCAATTGAGCAGGGGAAGATCATTTGCCTTAAAAGCACAGGCGGTTTTCAGCTTGTTTGTGATGCTTCTAATGATGAATCGATTAATCGGTTAAGACATATCAAGCAAAGAAAGACCAGGCCTTTTGCTGTTATGTTCTGCGATATAAAGTCAATCCGCCCCTATGCTTATATTACTGATAAAGAAGAAAAAATACTGAATTCCTGGAGAAGACCAATCGTTTTATTAAAGGAAAAAAATGCAATAAATCCTACGATTAATCAAGGATTTGATACCCTGGGAGTAGTGTTACCTTACACTCCTTTGCATTTTATGATGTTACAAAAACTGAAGACTCCTGCTATTGTTTTTACCAGCGCAAACTTGAACAGTCAGCCTTTGATATCAGACAACCGGAATGCTGTTGAGTTTTATCAAAAAGGGGGATGCGATGCTTTGTTGTATCATAACCGGGAAATCGTGAATAGTGCAGACGACTCTGTGGTGAATATCCATAAAAACGGAATAAATATAATACGTCGCTCCAGAGGTTATGTACCGGAACCGATCTATCTTTCCCGAAAGGTGGAAGGTATTCTGGCTTTAGGTGCTGATCTGAAAAACACTTTTTGTATTGGTAAAGATCAACGGGTTATCATAAGTCAATATATGGGCGATTTGGAAAAGTTTGATGTGTTTGAACGGTATTTACAGAACATAGACAAATTGTCTAATCTGTTTCATTTTAAACCTGCACATATAATTCACGATTTGCACCCGGACTATTATTCAACAAAACTGGTTAAAAAATTAGCTAACCAAAATGGCTATGAAGACTGTAAAAAACTGGCTGTTCAGCATCACCATGCACACATAGCTTCAGTCATGGCTGAGCATGGATTGGATGAAAAAATAATTGGCGTTTCAATGGATGGTGCCGGATATGGTGATGATGGCAAGATATGGGGCAGTGAATTTATGGTTTGTGATCTGAATGATTACCAAAGGATATTACATCTGGCTTATATGCCGCTGCAGGGAGGGGATACTGCCGTTCGGGAGCCCTGGAGGTTAGCCCTAGCAATGGGATATGAAGCGTTTCGTAATGATTTTTTTAATCTGAACCTTGATTTCCACAATTACATATCAAAAGAACAGCAGATGATGATTATTAAGGCCATAGGGGCAGATATTAACCTTGCCTGGTCATCTGGAATGGGAAGGCTCTTTGATGCTGTTGCTGCACTTTTAAACCTTGTACATACATCCGGGTTTGAAGGCGAAGGACCAATGAAGCTGGAAAGTACTTACAGGCCATCCAAAAATGTTTATCCTGTTATTATAAAAGGTAATGAAATTCAATACAGTAGTATTATTACTGATGTTATTACGGATTTATTAAACGATGTATCTGTGGAGGAAATATCAGGTCGTTTCCATAATACGGTGGCGAAAATGATTAGTGAAGCGATAATGAAGATTTCTGATAAAAACGGAATCAAGAAAGTAGCTTTGTCAGGAGGAGTTTTTCAGAACAGGATTCTAATTGAAAAAGTATGGAATGGTCTGTCAGACAATGGGTATGAAGTTTATACAAATCAAAAGGTTCCCTGCAATGACGGGGGAATTTCACTAGGTCAAATGGCAATAGCCGCAAAAAAAATGGAACTATGTGTTTAAGTGTACCTGCAAAAATAGAATCAGTGAATGGTTCAAAAGCTCGTGTATCTATCGGTGGTAACAAGTATCAGGCAGATATAAGTTTGCTGGAAAATGCTGAGAACGGAGACTATATTTTACTACATGCCGGATTTGGAATTCAAAAAATCAGTGAGCAACATGCAAAAGAGACACTACAGCTTATTGATGAAATAAACCGGAAAACATAGTAAATAACAATGAAACGAGCATGATCCGCTTCAGGCGGAGACCGAGGGGTGAGTGAAGGGCGAGTTGGCGATGATGCGTTGATGCGTTGATGCGTTGATGCGTTGATGCGAAAGGGCGAAAGAGCGAAAGAAGCGACTTAAGCGAAAGAAGCGATGAAGCGACTGAGCGATTTAGAGAAAAAGCGAACACCGAACAAAATTATAAACTGATGAACCGAGCCATGACAAAAATTTTAACACACACACGCATGATTAAAATAATGAAAAGTGTATAGTTGAAAGATGATGTGTCATGGCGAGCTCCATCTGACCTATTTAATAAAATTATAAACAGATGAAATTTATCGATGAATACAGGAATAGAGAAATGGTAAAAAGGCTCGCTTCAGCAATAAGGTATGAGGCCGGAGGGCATTACCGGTTCATGGAGGTATGCGGTAGTCACACGCATGCAGTTCGCCGCCACGGATTGCTTTCATTGCTTCCGGCTAATATTCGTCTTCTTTCCGGGCCCGGATGTCCGGTATGCGTTAGCGATCAGTCGTTTATCGATAAGATTATATATCTTGCCGGAATGAAGGGATTTACAATAACGACTTTTGGTGATCTGGAGCGTGTGCCCGGTAATGAAAAAAGTCTTGCCAGCTCCAGGGAAGAGGGAGCAGATATAAGGATTGTTTATTCTCCGTTGGAAGCATTGGATATTGCAGCTAAAAATCCGAAACGCGAAGTGGTATTTCCGGCTATAGGATTTGAAACTACGGCGCCTGCTACAGCGATTACCTTACAAAAAGCCAGGAAAGCAAATATCCGGAACTTTTCTGTGCTTAGTGCCCATAAAATCATGCCTCCGGCTATGCATGCAGTGATTGACGATGGAATCAAAATCAATGGATATATCTGTCCGGGACATGTGAGCTCCATAACTGGCAGTAAGATATACAATGTATTTCCGGAAAAATATCATGTAGCCGCTGTTGTCGCTGGTTTTGAGCCAATGGATATTTTACAGTCTGTACTGATGCTTGTCAGGCAGGTCAATTACCGGAATTTCCATACAGAAATACAATATAAAAGGGCTGTTACTGTTGATGGTAATAGTATTGCCCAGGATGTAATCAATGATGTTTTTGAAGAACAGGATGATATATGGCGCGGATTTGGTGTTTTACCCAAAAGTGGATTAAAACCCAGGGAAAAATACAGCAACTGGAATGCAGAACACCGTTTTGATTTTCCAAAGTATAATTCTGTACCGGATACTTCTTGTATTTGTGGTGAGATATTAAAAGGAAAAAAAGAACCAGAAGATTGTATGTTGTTTGGCAAAAGCTGCAACCCGCAGCATCCTGTCGGAGCATGCATGGTTTCTCCGGAAGGTTGTTGCAATGCTCATTTTAAATATCAATTGCATGAACTACAGGATTGAAATAGGACATGGCAGCGGAGGACAAATGACCCGCAGGTTAATCCGCGATTTGTTCATGAAAAATTTCAGGAACAAATGGCTGGACGCTGATGGCGATAGCGCTGTAATGCAAACTTATGGTAATAATATTGCTATGACAACCGACTCCCACGTTGTGAGTCCAATATTTTTCCCGGGTGGAGACCTTGGAAAACTCGCAGTTTGCGGCACTGTTAATGATCTGGCAGTAGTTGGCGCCAAACCGGAATGGATTACGGCAGGTTTTATACTCGAGGAGGGGTTGTCCATTAATACACTGGAAAGGATTGTTATCAGTATGGCAGATGAAGCCCGGAAAGCAGGTGTTCACATTGTAGCTGGAGATACTAAAGTAGTAAAAAAGGGACAGGCCGATCAAATTTATATTAATACTGCCGGGGTAGGAACAGTAGATGATAAATGTTTACATATTAGCTCAGGAAAAAAGATTAAAAATGACGATGTAATATTGATCAATGGGACCATTGGTGATCATGAAGCTGCCATCATTAATGCACGTGAACAATTTTTTGAAAGTTCCCGTTTACGCTCCGATTGTGCTTCTGTTAACCAGCAGGTACATGAACTATTAAATCAATGCAACAGCATAAAGTTTATGCGGGATGTTACGCGGGGAGGACTGGCAGGGATACTCACCGAATTAGCAAATATGACAGAAAATGGAATTGAAATAAAAGAGGCAGATATACCGTGCAATGATGCTGTTATGGCTTTTTGCGAAACACTGGGGTTTGATCCGTTGCAACTTGCCAACGAGGGCAGGTTTGTTACAATTCTTTCAAAAGATGAGGCTCAAAATGCAATGGAGATATTGAATAATTTTAATGATAATAAACCGGCTTGCATTGGGTTAATCACTTCTGCCCATCCGGGACAGGTGGTCATGGAAACTGCTATCGGCGGGAAAAGACTGATAGAAACACCATGGGCAGCAAAAACACCAAGAATTTGCTAATAATGCATGAACTAACGGTAATAGAGAATATTATGAATATTTCGCTGCAGGTAGCGGAACAAAACAATATCAGCAGGATAAGTGCAGTAAATCTCGATGTAGGCGAAATGCAACACCTTAACGAGCAAATATTGCAGCATGGATTTGACGCTTCTGTGAAAGACACGATAATGTCCCGGGCTGACCTGAAGTTGAGATGGGTGCCGGTGAAACTAAAGTGTAGAGATTGTTATCATATTTTTGAACCTCAAAACGGGTGCTATTATTGCCCGCAGTGTAAATCGAAAGATACCGAAATTAAACAGGGAATGGAACTCACTATAAACAGTATAGAAGGAGAATAATTATGGAAATAAAAGTACTTAAAAATGTATTGGACAGAAACAACGACCAGGCTGAAAAAAACAAAGCATTGCTGAGAAAACACGATCTGGTAATGCTTAATATGATCAGTTCGCCGGGAGCAGGTAAAACCACAATTCTGGAAAAGACAATCCCAGAATTATTAAAAACTAAAAATGTAGGTGTGATAGAAGGAGATGCATATACAAGTAAAGATGCTGAAAGACTTCAAAAATTTGATATTCCGATCGTGCAAATCAATACGGAAGGTACTTGTCACCTGGATTCCAGTAGTGTCAGAAGTGCTTTTGAACAACTTGATTTAGCTCAACTGGATGTGATTTTTGTGGAAAATGTTGGTAACCTGATATGTCCTACCGGTTTTGATCTGGGAGAAAACATTCGTATTGCTGTTTTAAGCACGACAGAAGGTGATGATAAACCTGCAAAATATCCCATGTTATTCCGTCAGGCTAAAGCTGTGGTGTTAAATAAAGTTGATCTGATACCTTACATTCATTTTGATAAGGATGGTTTTTTTAGTGATCTTCACCTTCTGAATCCTTCGGTTAATACTTTTGAAATGTCGGCTTTTAAGGAAACAGGAGTGGATGAATGGATCAACTGGTTGAAAGCCCATATAACCTGAAGCTTGTCTTCTTTTATGAATTTTCTTTTTTTTATGTCTGTTTGCATAATTACTGATTTTTATTGGTGATCAGGGCAGGTTATTCAGAATCAGAAAAAAATGGAGTTTATATAAAAGTAAGTAGCCACTTTTTCAGTAAAGTGGCTACTTATAACGCATCAAAACTATTTGAATAAAAATAAGTTAGAAAGATGTTTTTATTTTCCTTCTATCCAGTTGATAATCTTATCATTCATTGGCTTGGTACGGGTTCCGATCACATTATGCAGTGTTCCATCGGGGTTGATCAAATATTTCTGAAAATTCCATTTAACCTTTGAGTCTATTTCCCCGTTTTTACTCTTTTGAGTTAGCCATTGATAAACAGGGTGGATGTCATCTCCCTTAACGGAAATTTTGGACATCATGGGAAAGGTAACACCATAATTGGTTGAGCAGAATTTTTTTATTTCTTCATTGGTGCCTGGCTCCTGGTTCATGAAATTGTTTGCCGGAAAACCGATGATGGTAAAATCCTGATCTTTATATTTTTCATATAGTTCTTGTAAGCCTTTGTATTGCTTTGTAAATCCACACTTTGATGCTGTGTTTACTACCATTACTTTTTTGCCTTTCAACTGAGAAAAGTCAAAATCTTTTCCGTTTATGTCTTTAACGGTAAAATCATAAAAAGTGTTCTGGGCTGTCATAGCTGTCGTAATTAATAAAATAGCTAATAATGGGAATAATTTTTTCATCTGTTTATAATTTTGATTTTAGCGGTCAGATGGAACTCACGATGAATTTTAATCATTCTCGTGTGTGTATTTTAGAATGCTAAAATTCATGTTCGTTTCATCTGTCTATATTTGATTTTATTGGTACGATGTTTACCCCGTCTTTTTTTCGGGGGAACTCGCCATGACACATGATCTTTCAACTATACACTTTTCCTTTTTTTTAATCATGCGTGTGTGTGTTAAAGTTTTTGTCATGGCTCGGTTCATCATGATTTTAGTTTTGTTTTTTGGTGTGCAATTTAATAGTTATTCCAATATCATCGTGCACAACCGTATTAACGGCTTTCCCAAAAACAGATTTAGACCCCCAGTTAACATCCCATTTGGTTCTGTCAATCAGGAATTGTGGCGTTTTGGCTTTCAGTTTGTTATCCATGATGTTTACATTAGCATTAAAACTAATGTTTTTGGTAATATCTTTTATTGTTAAGTTTCCGGAGATTTTATGAGTGAGCTCCATGCCATTTTCTGACATTTTATCATTCAATTCTTCTACGCCTGTAATGACAAATTCGCTGGTTGGAAAGGTATCCGTATTAAAAAAATCAGGGGACTTTAAATGTCCGGTTAATTTTGCGTTTTTTTCCGGGTCTTCTAAATCTTCAACATCTAAGCTTGAAATATCCATTGTAAAGCTCCCGCCTGTAATCATGTTATTTTTTACGGTAAGATTTCCCTCTGTGATGGGAACATAACCGTAGTGTTCTCCGGTTGGTTTTGTGCCCAGCCATTTTACTGAACTATTGTCGGCGTTCACTATATAGCTGATGCCTTCACCAGATTTTTCCTTTTGAGCTTCTTGAGTCTCTGTTTTTTCTCCTTCAGGATTCATACATCCCTGCATAATAAATGCGGAAATTAAGGCAACTGCCAGAAATTTAAATGTCTTCATTTTTTTTTCGTTTTTAGTTTATAATGATTTAGAAAATTAAACAACAAAATTTAAAAAATGTTGAATCACAGTTATCAATTAAGATATTACTTTCGCACCCGCAATGAAGCTTGACAAGCAAATACTGAATCTGGCCATACCAAATATTGTCAGCAATATTACGGTACCTATGTTGGGAATGGCTGATCTGGCGCTTATGGGTCATCTGGCATCCAAAGAGCACATTGGGGCAATTGCACTGGGAACCACCATTTTTAATATGGTGTATATGGTATTTGGCTTTTTGCGGATGGGAACAAGCGGTTTTACAGCTCAGGCATATGGTGCCAAAGAAAACAATTTGAGTATACTGACTTTGTCAAGAGCGATATTTGTAGCTTTGTCTGCCGCATTTTTAATACTCATTTTGCAATTTCCCATTGAAAAACTGAGCTTCTGGATACTTGATGCTTCCAAAGAGGTTGAAAGTCTGACCCGTTCGTATTTCTATATCCGTATCTGGGCTGCTCCTGCAACCATCAGTATTTATGCATTTAATGGCTGGTTTATTGGCATGCAGAATGCCAGAATTCCCATGATTATTGCTATTACAATTAACATCTTAAATATTCTGCTGAATTTCTTATTTGTTTATTCCTTCGGGATGTCTTCCGATGGGGTTGCCCTGGGAACGGTTATTGCCCAATATCTCGGATTTTCAATGGCTGTTTACTTTCTTGTAAAAAAATACAGTCACCTGTTACCTTTATGGAAATGGAAGGAAATGTTGCAATTAAAAGCCTTTAAGCTCTTTTTGAAAGTAAATGGTGATATATTTATAAGAACGATTTTGTTGATCTCTTCCCTATCATTCTTTACCGCTGTTTCGGCACAGATCAGCGATACGGTGTTAGCTGTTAATTCCATTTTATTTCAGTATTTTTTGCTGTTTTCTTATTTCATAGATGGATTTGCTTATGCTGCTGAGGCTCTTGTTGGAAAATATGTAGGCGCTAAGCAACCAACTGTATTGAAAAAAACTGTGAAAAGGCTGTTTGTCTGGGGTGTAATCATTGCCACCCCCTTCACCCTGGCTTATGTTTTTGGTAATGACTGGATACTTCGGTTATTGACAACCCAGCAACATATCATTAATAATGCATCCCCTTATCTTTTCTGGGTTGGGTTGATTCCATTTATAACTTTCCCGGCGTTTTTATGGGATGGTATTTTTATTGGAGCCACAGCTTCCAAACCCATGCGAAATACCATGATTTTATCGGCTTTACTGGTTTATTTGCCGGCCTATTACATTTTAAATCCGCTGATGGGAAATCATGGTTTATGGCTGGCTTTGATGTTGTTTATGGCGGCCAGGGGCGTTTCACTTACTTTTTTTGCAAAGGCTAATGTCTTTAAATCGAATACCATATTATCTTCTTAAACCAATTTGAATTACGTTTGTTGTATAATTGGCAACGTAAAGGTTGCCTTTTGCTTTTACTTAAACACAAAGAATATGGCAACGAAAGCTACCGTAAAAAAAGATCAACCTGCAATATTGAAAAAATTAAATCTTGACAGGGATACAATATTAAGCGATTACCGGCTAGCCCATGAAAGCAGAAATGTTAGCTTGATAGGACGTCGTGAGGTACTGACCGGAAAAGCCAAATTCGGAATCTTTGGCGACGGAAAAGAAGTGGCACAACTGGCTATGGCAAGAATGTTTAATGATGGTGATTGGCGTAGTGGATATTACCGCGATCAAACTTTCATGATGGGGATTGGTAATTTGACCCTGGAACAATTTTTCGGACAGCTATACGGCGATACTAGCCTGGAAGCCAATCCCGACAATTCCGGCCGGCTGATGAATAATCATTTTGCCACCCGTTTACTGGATGAAAATGGCGATTGGAAAGACCTGACCAAAATGAAAAATACCTCGGCGGATATTTCCCCTACTGCAGGCCAAATGCCAAGGTTACTCGGGCTTGCCCTGGCTTCTAAAATATACCGTCAGGTAAATGTATTGAAAAATCAGAAAAAATTCTCAAATAAAGGAAACGAAGTGGCTTTTGGAACTATTGGTGATGCTTCTACCTCGGAAGGTCACTT
Source organism: Bacteroidales bacterium (assembly GCA_021740245.1). Classification (GTDB taxonomy): domain Bacteria; phylum Bacteroidota; class Bacteroidia; order Bacteroidales; family PWNQ01; genus PWNQ01. The sequence continues at coordinate 15,963 of JAIPAE010000008.1, forward strand.
TTGGGAAACCCTCAATGCAGCCGGCGTATTAGACGTCCCCCTGGCAATGTTTGTCTGGGATGATGATTATGGGATATCCGTCCATAAAAAGCATCAGACGGTGAAACAAAGTATCTCAAAAGCGCTTGAAGGATTCCGCAGAGAAAACGGAAGCGGCTTTGAAATCTATGAGGTTGAGGGCTGGAATTATGAAGAAATGCTGGAAGTCTTTCATGAAGGTATTGAAAAAGCAAGGAAAGACCATATCCCGGTTCTGTTTCATGTAGTGGAACTGACACAGCCTCAGGGGCATTCAACTTCAGGTTCGCATGAGCGGTATAAAAGTAAAGAGCGCCTTGAATGGGAGCAGGAACATGATGGCCTGAAAAAAATGCGTCAGTGGATTCTGGATAAAAAACTGGCTGGCGAGGAAGAATTGAATAAGATTGAACAGGAAGCAGATAAAAGAGCAAAGGAAGCCAGAAAAAATGCATGGAAACACTTTACCAAACCATTAAAGCAAAAACAGAAAGAGCTGCTCAAGGTTATGGATATCAGCCGCTGTAACTGTGCCCAGAGCATTAAGATTGACCAGATGAAACAGGAAATCAATAAGGTGGCAGAACCCATTCGAAAGGATGTGATTTCCAACGGAAAGAAAATGTTGAGGTTGATATGCGATAACTGTAGTAACCCTGGAAATTCCCTGCGTAATAATGTAACAGAATGGGTGAATAAAGAACTTAAGGAAGGGCGTGAAGCTTATAGCTCTTATCTTTATGCCGAAAATGACCGTTCTGCGGCTCGGATCCCTCACATTAAAGCTGAATATGCAGATAATGAAGAAATTGTCGCCGGCCGTGAAATTCTACGGGATAACTTCGATTACATTTTTGAGCATAATGATAATGCTTTGATTTTTGGTGAGGATGTGGGAAAGATTGGCGGTGTTAACCAGACACTGGAAGGAATGCAATCGAAATATGGCGAATTGAGGGTGGCTGATACCGGAATTCGTGAAGCTACTATTATCGGACAGGGAATAGGAATGGCCATGAGAGGGTTGAGGCCCATCGCTGAAATTCAGTATTTCGATTATCTGTTGTACGGCTTGCAGGTCATTAGCGATGACCTGGCTACTTTGCACTACAGAACAAGAGGTGGTCAAAAGGCTCCTTTAATTATCAGCACTCGTGGACACCGGCTGGAAGGAATCTGGCATTCCGGTTCACCTCTAAGTATGGTGATTAACTCTATCCGTGGGGTTAATGTGTTAGTGCCCAGGAACATGACACAAGCTGCCGGTTTTTACAATACGATGATACGATCGGACGAACCGGCTTTAATTATTGAACCTTTGAACGGATACCGGCTTAAAGAAAAGAAGCCTGCCAATATTGGAGAATATACAACACCGGTTGGCGTGCCTGAAATACTTCAGGAAGGCCCGGATCTTACATTGGTAACTTATGGCTCCTGTGTGAGAATTGCGCAGGATGCAGCTGAGCAATTAAAACAATTTAATGTCGATGTGGAATTAATAGATGTTCAGTCATTACTGCCATTTGATGTGAATCATGATATTGTGAAATCTTTAAAGAAAACCAGTAAAATCGTTTTCTTTGATGAAGATGTGCCGGGAGGTGCAACATCCTTTATGATGCAGAAAGTACTGGAAGATCAAAAAGGCTACCGCTATCTGGATGCTGAACCATTAACTGTAACAGCCAGAAGTCACCGCCCGGCATATAGTACGGATGGAGATTACTTCTCCAATCCGAATGCCGAAGATGTTTTTGAAGCAGTTTATAATTTGATGCATGAATATAACCCGGCTAAATATCCCAGGATATTTTAAACTTTTTTTCGAAGCAAATATTTTACTGAGGTTTCAAGTTTCATTAAATGGTTATCAACTATGAATATTATTATCACAGGAGCAAGCAGAGGTATTGGATACGAACTGGTGAAATGGTTCGCCCGCCAGGGTAACCATAATATACTGGCTTTGTCCAGAAATAAAAGCAGGCTTCAGGAATTACAACTGGAAGCTACCAAAGAGGGTAATTCAAGGGTTTTTGTTTTACCCTTCGATCTTAGTAATGGGAATTATCAGGATGTATTGCTTCCGTTTGTCAATACACACCTCAGAAATGTTAATATTCTGGTTAATAATGCCGGAAAGCTTGTAAATAAGCGTATAGAAGACACTACAGATGATGAGTTTAACATGCAATTCGATGTCAACATTAAAGGCCCGTTTAAGTTAGTACGTGCTCTGGATGAGTATTTTGCAGAACATTCACACATTGTCAATATAACCAGCATGGGTGGATATCAGGGGAGCCTTAAATTCCCCGGACTTGGGATTTACAGTGCTTCCAAAGGCGCTGTTTCAATATTTACAGAAGTATTGGCCGAAGAATGGAAAGAACGTGGGATATCCGTAAATGCTCTGGCTCTGGGAGCCGTGCAAACCGAAATGTTGTCTGAGGCTTTTCCTGATATGAAAGTTGATACAAAACCGGATGAAATGGCTTCTTTTATCGGTGATTTTGCCATTAACGGACATAAATTTTTTAACGGAAAAATATTGCCGGTTACTAATTCTACTCCATAATTTTTTACTTTTGCCACGGAGGTAATTATGGAAAATCCACAGGATTTAATAACGCATCCGGGACAAATCGTAAGTGTAGATAAAAAGGAACTGCATGTTCAGATCCTTTCCATGTCGGCGTGCGCCAGTTGCCATGCAAAAGGATTTTGTTCTGCTGCTGATATGCAGGATAAAATTGTGGACGTGAAAAATATTTATGAGCAGGCCTATCAACCCGGTGATAAAGTGACACTTGTCCTTAAACGCACAAAAGGAAAACATGCCGTTTTTCTGGGATATATCCTGCCTTTTTTAATTGTACTTCTCAGTTTGATTATTTTTACCTTAACCCTGGAAAGCGAAGGTTTAGCTGGCTTAATTTCACTGGCTTTTCTGGTTCCGTATTATATCATACTTTATTTGAAAAGGGATCAGCTTAACGAGCGTTTTGACTTTAGAATCCGTGAATAATCAAACAACAATAAAATCAGCTAATTTCTAACGGAATGGAAATATCTTTCACACTGTGTCTAAATTGCTGGAAAGTAGTAATTTAGAGCGTTTCTAAACAAATTAATCAATTATCAGAATATCAATAAATTCCCTGATTGTCTGTTAGCCGATATCTTGCCTGTTACCCTTATAAAGAGCTGGTAAACAGATTAAAGTACATGTTGATTTCGCTTTTCTTCAATTTAGCAATTGTTTATACTTTTGCCTTGTGTTAGGCAGTTAACAGGGTTGTTAAATTTCATCAAAATAAGGAGAGAACGGTGAATCAAGTAATTATCAGTGCAGTGATCTCATTGGGAGCTATAGGGGGTGCTGCAGCAATTATACTTTATTTCGTAGCCCAGAAATTCAAAGTTATTGAAGATCCACGCATAGATGAAGTGGATGAGATATTACCGGCAGCGAATTGCGGCGGTTGTGGTTATGCTGGCTGTCGTGCTTTTGCTGAAGCAATAGTAAAAACAGGTGATTTGGACAATTTGTATTGTCCTGTCGGGGGCAATGAAATGATGAAGCAAATAGCTCCGATTATTGGAGTGGAAGCGAAAGAAAAAGAACCTGAAGTAGCGGTTGTTCGTTGCAATGGTACGCGTCAATACGCTCCTGAAAAAGTAGAATATGACGGGCCACAATCCTGTGCATTTGCTCATTCATTGTTTGCCGGTAAATCAGGATGTCCGAATGGATGTCTTGGCCTTGATGATTGTGTTGAGTCCTGTGATTTTGATGCCATGTATATGGATGAAGAAACCGGACTGCCGGTTATTATCGAAGATAATTGTGTAGCTTGTGGTGCATGTGTTGATACCTGCCCCAGGGATATTATCGAGCTCAGGCCTAAAGGCAAAAAAGATAAACGGGTTTTCATATCCTGCGTTAATACAGAAAAAGGAGCCGTTTCCAGGAAACATTGCTCTGTGTCATGCATCGGTTGTGGACAGTGTGTTACTGCTTGTCCTTTTGATGCCATATCCATGGAGAATAACCTGGCTTATATCCACCCGGAAAAGTGTAAGCTGTGTCGGCTTTGTGTGCCGATATGTCCGACCAATGCTATTGTTGAAGCTAACTTCCCGGAAATGAGCGATAAGTTGATAGAGAAAGCGAAGGAAAACTATACAAAGCAGAAAGAAAAGAAAAAAGGAGCTGGTAAAGCGGGTGAAGAAAAAGCTAAAGCAAAAAAAGCCACATCAACAGATAAAAAAACGTCAGCTTCTTCGGAGAAGAAAACACAGGATAAATCGATATCCACGTCAGATGCTGAGAAAAAAGAACCCAGAAATGACTCCGAACAAACATCAAAACAAAAGGATAAATCTTCGCCGGATAATCCTGAAAACAAGTAGGAGGGTAGAGATATGAAAACATTCAAATTAGGCGGTATTCATCCTGCGGAAAATAAAATGGCGGCCAGCCAGCCCATAGAGGAATTTCCGCTTCCCAAACAAGGGATAATCCCCGTTTCGCAGCACCTGGGTGCTCCGGCAAAAGTGCTCGTTAAAAGAGGTGACCAGGTTAAAACAGGTCAATTGGTTGCTGAAACGGCTGGCTTTATTTCTGCCAATGTTCATTCTCCTTATACGGGAAAAGTCAAAAAAATAGATCATGTGATTGATGCCAGTGGATACAGGCATCAGGCCATCATAATTGATGTTGCTGAAAATGAGGAATGGGAAGAAGGTATTGATACTTCCGGTGATATTATTCGCCAGGTTACGGCTGAACCCAATGAGATAACTGAAAAGATGAAGGCTAAAGGAATAGTTGGTCTGGGAGGAGCGACTTTCCCCTCTCATGTCAAACTAATGGTTCCGGAAGGGAAAAAGGTAGAATACCTGATCATTAATGGTGTGGAATGTGAGCCTTATCTTACGAATGATCATCGCTTAATGCTTGAAAAAGCAGAGGAGATGATGATAGGTGTCAGTATCCTGATGAAGGGCCTTGGAGTTAATAAAGCAATCATTGGAATAGAAAATAACAAAATGGATGCGGTTGAGAAATTACAATCGCTCGTAAAAGATTTTGACGGAATTTCAGTGGAACCTTTGAAAGTGAAGTATCCGCAGGGAGGTGAAAAGCAACTTATCAAAGCCTTGATTAACAGGGAGGTTCCGTCTGGAAAGTTGCCGCTGGAAGTTGGTTGTGTCGTTAACAATGTGGCAACGGCTTATGCCGTGTATGAAGCTGTCCAAAAGAATAAACCTTTGATAGACCGCATTGTGACTGTTACGGGCAAATCATTGAAAAAGACTGCTAATCTGAAAGTTCGTATAGGCACAAAGTTTTCTGAATTAGTAGAATATGTGGGAGGTCTACCTGAAGATACTGGCAAAATAGTTGCCGGTGGCCCCATGACCGGAAAAGCCATAACCAGCCTGGATGTACCTGTTATTAAAGGAACTGCCGGAATTTTGATCATGAATAAGAAGGAAGCACGCCAGGCAGAACCCCGGACATGCATACGTTGTGCCAAGTGTACAGAAGTATGCCCGCAGGGTCTGGAGCCTTTCCTGTTGCATCAATTCGGGGAACTTCAGAAACCTGAAGATGCCGAAGTGAACGGCATAATGGATTGTATTGAATGTGGTTCCTGTAACTATACATGCCCGTCAAACAGGCCTTTACTGGAATATATCCGGTACGGAAAGGCCCAAACCAATGAAATGATTCGTAATAGAAAGCAAAAGTAAAAATCATAGGTAATGAATAATCAATTAACCATATCAAGCTCTCCGCACGTTCATGGTAACTGGACGATAGAAAAAGCGATGTACGGCGTTGTATTGGCCATGATACCGGCCATGTTGGTCTCCTTTTATATGTTTGGTCTGGGAGCTTTGCGTGTCATGTTGATTTCAGTGATCGCATGTCTGGCCATAGAATATATAATTCAAAAATACCTGATCAAAGGCCCTGTGACCATTACTGACGGTTCTGCCATTGTTACAGGAATTTTACTGGCTTTTAATGTTCCAACCAGCATCCCAACCTGGATGTTAATTGCTGGCGCTATTGTAGCTATAGGTATGGGAAAAATGTCCTTCGGCGGATTGGGTAAAAACCCATTTAACCCGGCACTGGTCGGACGTGTTTTTATGCTGATCTCATTTCCGGCAGCCATGACAACATGGCCCAAGCCAATTATGTCACGACAATATTTTTCTTTTTCCGGGCTTGATGAAAAAGTGATGGATTCTATTACAGGACCAACGCCACTGGGAATATTACAGGAACAAGGCCCGGGAGCTGTTACTCCCGATTATGTTAACCATTTACTGGGTAGCATGAGCGGTTCCATGGGTGAAATATCCGCAATAGCGCTTATCCTGGGAGGTGTCTATATGCTCGTTCGTAAGATCATCACCTGGCATATCCCTGTCTCTTATCTGCTTTCTTCTTTCCTTTTTGCCGGAATCTTGTGGCTGGTCGACCCAACTCAATATGCCGACCCGCTTTTTCATATGGTCACTGGTGGACTGATGCTGGGCGTGTTTTTTATGGCTACGGATTATGTCTCATCACCGATGAGTAAAAAAGGCATGCTTATCTTTGGATTCGGTACCGGAGTGCTGACTATACTGATCAGAGTGTTTACTCCTTATCCCGAAGGTGTTTCTTTTGCTATACTGCTGATGAATGCCTTCACTCCATTAATTAACTCATATACGAAACCCAAAAGATTTGGTGAAAAGCTACCAGCATAATTAACAAACAAAACTCAGAATCATGGCAAATAAAGAATCAACTTTTACCAATATGCTCCTGACGATGGTTATCGTTACATCTATAGCTGCGCTGGCCCTGGGTGGAGTTTATAAAGCAACTAAAGACCCTATACAGCAAAATCAGGATAGAAAAATGAATGCTGCTTTGAAAAATGTGCTTCCGGATTTTGATAATAACATTGCTAAAGATACTGTGAGCGTTCAAATGGAAGCTGGCGAAAAAGTTATGCTTTATAAAGCAAAAAAAGATGACGAATTGGTTGGAGTTGCAGTGGAAACATATACGATGAAAGGATACTCCGGCCTTATCAAGCTTATGGTCGGATTTTTACCGGATGGAACTATTAAAAATATCTCTGTATTGCAGCATGCTGAAACTCCCGGTTTAGGCGATAAGATGGAAGAGGATAAAAGCGACTGGAGTGAGCAGTTTAATGATAAGAACCCTGCAGAATATGAACTTTCTGTTTCTAAAGATGGTGGCAATGTGGATGCCATTACTGCTGCTACTATTAGTTCCAGAGCATATTGCGATGCTGTTAAGCGTGCTTATGACGCATTTAAGAAAGAAATGAAAGGAGGCAAATAATGAATCAAGTACAAAACTTTACGAAAGGCCTTTTTAAGGAAAACCCTGTTTTTGTTATGATGCTGGGGCTATGTCCTGCGCTGGGGGTTACTACTTCTGCTATTAACGGTCTTGGAATGGGACTGGCAACTACTTTTGTATTGCTGATGTCCAACATTGTTGTGTCCATAATTAAAAAATCGATTCCACCTAAGGTGCGTATCCCGTCATTTATTGTTATCATTGCTTCATTTGTGACAATTGTTGACCTTACGATGAATGCATATTTACCTGCATTACACAAAGAACTGGGGTTATTTATCCCGTTGATTGTTGTTAACTGCCTGGTTATGGGACGTGCTGAGGGTTTTGCATCTAAAAACAATACCTTTTCTTCAATTATTGATGCTATTGGTATGGGCTTTGGCTTTGCTATTGCTTTGACTATCCTTGGCGGTGTGCGGGAAATTCTCGGCTCAGGCGCTATTTTTGGTATTACACTTGTTGATGCGGACCTTATGCTTGCTTTTGTTTTAGCTCCCGGCGCATTTATCGGCCTGGGCTATCTGATTGCTTTGCATCGCTTAATCAAAAGTAACTAATCATTTAAACAATTTTACCATGGAATATATTATTATTATTATTTCGGCCATTTTTGTCAATAATATTGTTCTGGCAAAGTTTCTGGGGATTTGTCCATTTGTTGGCGTATCTGCTAAAACAGATACAGCCATAGGAATGAGTGGTGCCGTAATGTTTGTAATGACGATTGCCACAATTATCACCTGGCTTATTAAAACCTATATATTAAAAGTTTACGAGCTTCAGTTCCTGGAAATTATTAGTTTTATTCTTGTGATTTCTTCATTGGTTCAGCTTGTGGAAATTATTCTGAAAAAAGTCAGCCCGCCTTTGTTCCAGGCTTTGGGAATTTATCTCCCATTAATTACTACTAACTGTGCTATCTTGGGTGTTGCCATTGAAGCCAGCGGTGCAAATGAATTTGGACTTTTGCAAAGTACAGTTTTTGCTATTGCTAATGCTATCGGTTTTGGCCTGGTTATGATTTTATTTGCTTCATTACGTGAACACCTCGATTTGGTTAATGTTCCTAAAGGAATGCGTGGCGTTCCGGCTTCTTTTATTGTTGCAGGTATTCTTGCGCTTGCGTTTATGGGGTTCTCAGGGTTAGTTTAATCCTTATATAAATTATATCTTCCCGGCCTTCGTGCCGGGCTTTTTATTGCCTGTAAATTTATTATAAATGTCTTTTTTGTGAATAAAATGATAAATTATTACTATTTTCGTATGAATTAAGGGTTGCTTATATGAAGAAGCTTGTTTTGTTGTTATTTGTATTGTATGCTGCACTTGTCAATTCGCAGGAAAAGAATAAGTTCGGTGAATTTGTTTCACTTGATACGATCATCTCTTTGCCATCTGCTGAATTTAATGCAGGATCATTGGGAGCTCATGATTTTCTTATCAAAGCAGTGGATAATGAACTGATCTTTATCAATGAATTACCCGTCAGGAACATATATAAGGGATATTCAATAAATGTTAGTAATCATGAGACAGAAACTTTGATGTTGAATCTGGCGGATAATAAGATTAAATGGGACAAATGCAGAGACTTTTTCATACAAAATGATACATTTTATCTTACGGTATATAAAAAACTGCTTATATTCAAAAAACAAAGCCAGAAGCATTTTACTTTCTCTGAAGAAATTAAAACAAAAAATACCGGGCGATTTTTAACTGGCTCAAGTGATTCATTACTGTTTGCTTATGTAAAAAAGGATCAATCAGAAATAAAACTGTGTCATATAGACCGGAGTAAGAATATTTTCGGCAAACGGAAGAATAAACTGGACGTTATTCGCAGGAAGAACATCAATGTTAAGCCATCTGCATTTGGAAATATTAATCCCAATCAATATGTGGATTATAATAACAAATACATTTTTACAGTGAGTCCTTTGGATTATCATTTTGAAATTTTGGATAAAGAGCAAGATGTTATTTATGAAGAGGATGGACCAGAAGACAACTGGAATAAGGTGCCGGATTCCCTTCGCAAGATTTTTAAATCGCAGCGATGGTCAAAAGCATTAAGAACAGTCGATTATTTTTACAAAAATCATATAACCCATATTAATTTCATTGAAGCAATTGATGGTCTCGTTTTTGTTATGAAAAATGAGGTAGATTCTTCTTATAACATTTGTTATGATGTGTGGAAAAAAAAGGAAGGAAAATATACTTTATTACACAGAGATCTTTTTTTGCCATTTAAAGATGACCATAATGGAAAAATGATGGTCAGGCAGAATTTCCCTTTATTATTTTGGATGGACGGGTATATAGGACATGTTATTCACAAAGGTAAATTTTATGTGTTCAGAATTGATTCAAAAACATTACCACTTGATAAGAATTTTGATGAATGGTGGGATATTCGCTCAAAGGAAATTATTGACGGTAAAAAGCAAGTAAATATCTATGTATATGACCTCAAACTTTAAAAACGGAATTTTAATTCTGGTTTTACTGATATCAGGGCTTGGATGTTTTTCGCAGGAAACTGTTGAAAATCCGGTGAATGATATATACGGAAATGCTTATACCATCCATTCAAAGGACACTGCAGTAATCATGGTCTATTTAAAGTATCCTTCGTGTGCAGGTTGTAAAAAGTTATTGTTTAAATACCTGAGGGAAACATATACAGCAACAGCTCATACTTATATTTTGCATGAGAACTTCAGTGGTGCCTTAAGGCGAAGAAGTGCTTTGGAGGATGCCCGGCAAGTTTGGCCCGGAAGTGATGTGTTGTTTTTTGATGAAAAAAAATGCTCGAAAAACCACGATTTCTACAAGCTAACCACATTACAAAAATCCCCCATTGTAGCATACATATGTAATGACAAAGTCCGGACATTTGAATTTGATGAAGTATTTTTCCAGATTTTGGGGATATTGATTATAAAGAATAATTTCAAGCAGGAACTGAATGATCTGTTAACAGAATGTCCTTAAACTCAAAAGTGTATACAAGTGCTTTCGTTATTCTTTTGAGCATCATAATAGTTATGGTTGAAGATCCAGCTGGCTGATCAGCCAAAAATAAACATCAGAAAACCCTATGACGGGAGGTAAATCCAGCTTTTCCTGTCTGATATAATTCAAAAAGTTTAGCGAGTACAGCTCTTTATCATTAATCCTGTAATAATGCATAGCCAGAAAAATTTTCAGGCTGCGGGACTTGATCCGTCGCGAGTGTTTGCTGTGTTTTCCCGGATGAATATGAATATAGCGTGTTTTATTTTCACCCCGGCGCATCAGCCATTCTGAACCATCATCAAGACGAAAAGTGAAGTACAAATCCTGCCCGGTTATCCATTCCATATAGGCTTCTTTCTGAAATGCATCAAGTACAATTAGTTTGGTTTTGATCATGGAACAAATAGCACTGACATCCAGATTACCATAATAAAAATCCGTAACACTGTTGCCGGTTTTTTGCAGGGTTTTCTGAAAATCACTTTCGTCCATTTGTAGCATTAAAGGCATGTATTGTTTAATTAGCCCCAGATGGTGTTTTAGCCCGTTTAGCAGAAAGGGCTCAGGAACCAGACTTTCTATACATGGAGTGTTTTCCATAGGTGTAAAAATAGTAATGATTTGACTATTGATTGTAAAGCAGTTTTTGTGATCTGAATTTGTAGTTGTTTTCTCAGAATTATACTATTTGCAAAGTTTATTATTATGGATATTCCAGTCTCAGGTTGATATAGTGTTTCTTCATTATCATTGAATTTTTTCTATCTTTGTCATTTCACCTAAATTAATTGATTATGGCGCTGGATACGATCATTCACCTGAAAGATGTTTCGGTTTATCAAAAGGAGAACCTTGTTTTGACAAACGTTAGTTTTGATATTGGTAAAGGCGAGTTTGTATATCTGATAGGGAAGACGGGCAGCGGAAAAAGCAGTTTGATGAAGGTCCTTTATGCTGACCTGCCGATGCGTGATGGTGAAGCAATTATTGCCGAACGGTCTTTGCAAAACATACGTCCAAAACATATTCCGGAGTTGAGGCGGAATATAGGCATTATTTTTCAGGATTTTCAGTTGTTACACGACCGCAATGTTCATGACAATTTAATGTTTGTCATGAAGGCTACGGGCTGGAAAGACAAAAATGAAATGGAAAATCGCCTTCAGGATGTGCTGAACTGGGTAGGTCTGGGGACTAAAGGATTTAAAATGCCGCACCAGCTTGCAGGAGGAGAACAGCAACGGGTAGTGATTGCACGGGCCTTGATCAACGATCCTGAAATAATTCTCGCTGATGAGCCAACAGGAAATCTTGACCCTGAAACATCCAGGGATATTATGAATCTGATCTTTAAGCTAAGGGACAGCGGACGAGCAATTATTATGGCTACCCATGACTATTCACTGCTTGATGACTTCCCGGCCAGGGTACTGAAATGCGAAGCCGGAAAAGTAATGGAAATGGTTAAGCGGCAACCTCCCGTTGATGTTGAAAATGAAGAGGAATAATCCGGACAACTCCATATTTGTTCTCTTCCCGGTTACTTGTTAGATTTTCGATGAAATGCATTTTTGCATCTGGCTCTGAAAACAATTTGATAAACAGTTTAATTGGAGGCATTGTTTTGCGGATCCTGATCCCAGATAATGGAGGATAGTTTCCGTGCATTTCTTGTATTGGAATAATACTTTATCAGATGCTCTTTGCGCTCGCTTATCTTATCTTCACTAAAATCTTTTTGGAACAGATCATTTATCTTTTGGGTAATTTCCCGGGGTGTATTAGCCACATTACACAAGCCTTCCAAATGCGTTCCTTTTACCATGAAATCATTAACCAGTGTAAACCGGCCACGATGCAGGGCATTGAGAAGCTTCAGCTTTAAACCTGTTGCCTGAAAAGTGACCAAAAGGTTGATATGGGCATTCGCCACCAGTGCATCCATTTTCTCCTGATCCGGATTAGCAATAAGTGTTGCTGTTTTGCATTTTTTTACTGCTCTTATTAAACGCTTACGTGGATTCATTCCTGCTATGATCAATTTATAGGAGCTATTTGCAAAGACTTTCTTTAGAAGAAATAATGCAGCTTTTTCATTTTCCGGAACCTCCAGGTTTCCATGATATAGAATGTAATCGCCACAACCTGTCTGGCTCACGATTCTTTCATTTGCATGGAAACCCTGAACCAATTGAATGTGCTGACCCGGATATCGCTTTTGCAGCTCTTTCTGATCAGCCAGGGAGATAGCTGCAGTTATACCTGATTTGACAGCTTTCTTTTCAAAAAACCTGAGCTTAATGCTTTCAAGAAGATAATATGTCTTTAGATAAGGTTTACGGCTGGTTTTAAATAGATTATAGTAATAACGATGCTCTATGTTACATTCCCTGAAAATTTTAGTACGAGGCGATAAATCCGGATCAGCAATATAGAAACAGGAATGAAGCCCCTCAAATAAAACCGGATGCTCATCCTTTTTCAACCGTTGAATCAATACATCATTTTTGCGGGTAGCTACAATATATGGTTTACCTGAAACGGCCTGTCTAAACCCCAGCTTTCTGGGATAATAATGTACTTCCTCACAATACTTGTGTAGCTCATCTTTTTGAGCCCGGCCCGGGTATTCAAAGCAATGCAAATGAATTTTAATACCCTGATGGTATAATGCTTTAATCTTAAACCAAACATCAATAACACCACCGTAATTCGGTGGATAAGGGATGTCAAAAGCAACGATATGAAGATGTTTATCAGGCATATTTGTGAAGAATACCGTGTAAGATTGTGTTCTCTTTTTCCCAATTCAATATTGCTGCTGCAAATTTAAGATTTTCCTTCCATTTTTGATAACGCGCTTTGTCGTCAAGTGCTGATCGTATCGCTTTGCTTATGCTTTCCGGATTGTGGCCATTTACCACAAGTCCGATATCATATTCTTCAACAATCTTTTTAACTTCAACAATATCTGAAACAATCACCGGAGTTTTTGCCTGGATATAATCAAAAAGTTTATTTGGCAAACTATAACGGTAGTTCAACGATAAAGGTTTATCAAGGGAAAAGCCAATATCTGCATGCATGGTATACTGCATAAGCAAATTCCAGGGCATTCGGTCTTTAAACCCGACTTTATCCCCCAAATGCATCTTCGATACCATTTTTTTGAGTTCAGGAATAATATCGCCGCTACCGATGATATAAAGCATCACATTATCCAACAGGTCTATGGCCATTATCAACTCTTCTGCACCGCGTTCCATATTAATTCCGGCTCCCTGGAGCAATAGAATACTCTTGTCTTCCGGAATACCCAATTCATGACGTGTTTTCAAATTGGAAAATGTTAGTTTTCGGGGTACATTGCGAATGACATGAACCTCTCTGTTGTATTCCTGACGGAAAAGGTTTGCTATGGATTCATTTACTGTAATCAATTCATCCACCCGGGGATAACTGAATTGTTCCAGTGATTTCCATATCTTTTGCTTTCCCGGATTTGCCACCAGCTCGGGTACTCCAGTGAAATATTCATGGCTATCCTGGATAACAGGGGCATTTCGCATTTTTGCCACTAATAAGCATGGTAATAAAGTATCCAGATCATTCGACCAAAATAAATGTGCTTTGTGCGTTAGAAGCCAGATGAACAACCGAATTTGTATTTCCACATACATGAATATTCCTGACCGGAATATCATGGAAAAACGGTTTGTATAGTAAGGCCGGTTATCCAAATCGGGGCTACCGGGTAAAAGACGCCCCAGCAAGGTTACCTCAAAACCATGGTTCACCAGCTCCTGGCAGGTCTTATCTACCCGGCGATCGGAATAGAGATCATTGATCACTGTGACTATTGCTCGCGGTTTTTCCATCTGCCTCTTTTGATACGAAAATAATCAGATTTTTCTTAATGTTATGAGTTTCACCAAAAGTTATTGGGCTAAACCCTTAAATTCAGTTCTTTTGGGAAGATATTACAGTTTGACGGTTGTTTTCTGTTTATGTTTGTGTAATTTTGCAATATATGTAAAAGGTACATTATTTACAGCTTTAGCTTTTTTTAATTCCTTCTTGACTTAACAATTTTAACAATGAAGATCCACAAGAACTTATCACTGAAATCATTGAATACATTTGGTATCGAGGCTACTGCTGCTATTTATGCAGCGCTGGAGAGCGAAAAGGATATCATGGATTATTTAGATAAATACGGACTGAAAACAGATTCTACTTTTATCCTCGGCGGTGGAAGTAATGTTTTATTTACCCGGGATTTTAATGGTGTGGTTCTACATATCAAACTAAAAGGAATAAAGATTATTGATGAGGATGATGATTATGTATATGTAAAAGCCATGGCAGGAGAGGAATGGGATGATCTGGTGAAATATGCTGTTAACAAAGGTTATGGAGGATTGGAAAATCTATCTTTAATTCCGGGAAGTGTTGGAGCGGCTCCCATTCAAAACATAGGGGCATATGGCGTTGAACAAAAAGATCATTTTTTTTCGTTAGAAGCCATATCAATCAGGGATCAGCAAAAGAAGGTTTTTAATAAACAGGATTGCCACTTTAGATACCGGGACAGCGTATTTAAGAATGAACAAGCTAAAAAATACATCATAACTTCGGTTACTTATCGTCTTGATAAAAAGCCGGTTATAAATACAGAATATGGAGGTATTCAGGAAGAATTTAAACGGATGAACATTAAAAAACCGGGGATTAAAGATGTTTCTGAAGCTGTGCGGAACATTCGAAACCGCAAACTACCCGATCCGGAGAAAACGGGTAATGCCGGAAGTTTTTTCAAAAACCCTGTGGTTACTGAGGAAAAGTATGAAAAACTGATTCAAAGATTTCCAGAAATAGTCTCATTCAAACTCAACAATGACTATTATAAGCTTGCGGCAGGCTGGTTAATTGAACACAGCGACTGGAAAGGAAAAGCGATCGGACATGCCGCTGTGCATAAGAATCAGGCTTTGGTTTTAGTTAACCTCGGACGCGCTAAAGGTAGTGAAGTTGTCCATTTGGCCAGAATGATACGAATGTCTGTGGAAAAGAAATATGGAATTGAACTGGATTATGAAGTAAATATCCTTTAATAATAAGAGAACTTATGGAGCTGTCGCAGGATACGTTGATATTTATAATTGTTACAGCGGTAATGATCGCCCTGATACTCATAGTTCGCCGCCTGATACAGCGAGCAGAGAAACAAAGGCTTAAACGTTTGGAAAATGTGGATGCGTTTGAAGCTGTGGAAACGCGTTCGCCTCACAGGAACAAGCGTAAAAAAGCCAGGGAAATTGCCTTTATAGGTATTGCTGGCAGGTTTACGATCATAAGGCGGATTATCATTTCATTAGGAATTATAATTTATCTGTTTATCGCGATACTGCTGTTTTTCGACCAGATACCGGTTGCGATTGCTTCTTTGCTGGCTTCTGCTGCTGCTATTATTATTGGTATTGCCGCAAAACCCTTTATCGAAAATATTATTTCAGGGTTTGTCATTTCCTTTTCCGATCATTTTCATACCGGTGATACTGTGCTTATCGACGGGCATTATGGGACTATTGAAGATATTTCTATCTCCCATACAATTATTAAGGTTTGGGACTGGCGTCGCTATCTTATCCCCAATAGCCGGATGTTACAGAAAGATTACATCAATTATTCCCATCCCGATCAGTATAACTGGGCGCAGATAATATTTTATGTTTCTTACGATACCGATATACAAAAGCTGGAGGATATGGCTGTAGGTATTATAAAAAAGAATAAATACTTTGCAGGCCATGAGAAACCAAGGTTCTGGATCATGGAAATGGGTGAACAATCCATAGAGTGCTGGCTCGTCGCATGGGCAGCAACACCCTCTGATGCATGGATATTGAAAGTGGATGTAAGAACGGAACTGATCAAAGCCCTGCAAAAAGAGGGAATCAAAACACATTTCCAGAATATTCAAAAATGGGACGCTAAGGCTGGAGAAAATAAACTCGTTTAGTTAAGGTTTTTATTAGAATGTCTTTAAGATTTCAGCTCAAAATTTTCCTGCTCATGAAAAAATTAATCTCGCTAATGCAGGGATGATTTACTCCGACTAAAATATTCTGTCAGTAAGAAGCTCAGGTTGTTTAGAAATATGCCTTACCCATGTATTCATTAATGGTTTAAAGTTGACCAGATGAGGTCTTTTAAGTCAGTAAGTCCTATATTGGCCAGGGCCGAAATAAAAACGAAAGGAATATCTTTGGGAATATCGGCCTGCACCCATGTTTTCAGTTCTTCATCCAGCAGGTCAGATTTTGTAATGGCCAGGATCCGGTCTTTATCCAGTAGTTCAGGGTTATAACTGCGCAATTCGTTAATGAGTATATTGTATTCTTTTTCAATGCTTTCAACATCTGCGGGAACCATAAACAGCAGGATAGCATTACGTTCGATGTGTCTTAAAAATCGTAATCCAATACCTTTACCTAAGTGGGCTCCTTCGATAATTCCGGGGATGTCAGCCATGACAAATGATTGGGCATCTCTGTAGGCAATCATGCCCAGGTTTGGTGTTATGGTTGTGAAGGGGTAGTCAGCAATCTCGGGTTTTGCGGCTGAAATAACAGAAAGCAATGTTGATTTTCCTGCATTAGGAAACCCTACAAGTCCGACATCAGCCAGCAGCTTAAGCTCCAGAACAATTTCTTTTTCTGATCCTTTTTCGCCGGGTTGCGCATATCTTGGTGTTTGGTTAGTAGAGGATTTAAAATGGTCATTACCGAGTCCTCCACGTCCTCCTTTAAGAAGCGTTAACTCTTCGTTGTGCCGGGTAACTTCACCGATCAGTTCCCCGGTATCGGCGTCTTTAGCAACAGTTCCGGGAGGAACTTCAATGATCTGGTCTTTACCGTCAGCTCCATGTTTACGGCTGGAGCCACCAGACTTTCCGTTTTCTGCTATAAGATGTTTGGTATATCTCAAATGGAGCAAAGTCCAGAAATTGCGGTTGGCACGCAAAATAATGTCTCCGCCACGGCCACCGTCGCCTCCGTCTGGTCCTCCTTTTGGTATGGAAGGCCCACGGTGAAGATGTGCCGAACCAGCTCCGCCCTTGCCGCTGCGGCATATCAGCTTTACGTGATCAACAAAGTTTGGACTGCCCATTTATTTATTGTGTTTATACTTTTTTATAACTTTACAAATACGCTGAAAAACAGTTTCAACCGGTGCCATACCGCTGACAGTCTCGAATTTTCCCTGTTTTCTGTAATAATCCATTACAGGATGTGTTTGCTGACGGTATATCTCCATCCGCTTATAAATAACAGATTCAGTATCATCATTGCGATCTGAATTACGACTGCGATGTTTAATCCGCTTGACCAGTTCGTCACTTTCTACTTTTATCCCAATGACAAGATGTATTTTCAGACCTTTTTTATCCATCATACGGTCTAATAGTTTTGCCTGATTTAAGGTACGTGGGAATCCATCAAAAATAATACCGGGAGCATTAACATGTTTACTGGCATGTTTGAATAGCAGCCGTAATGTTATCTCATCCGGAACAAGTTGACCTTTGGATATATAGCTGTTAGCTTCATTACCAACAGGAGTTCCATTCTCAATTTCATACCTGAACAACTCTCCTGTAGATAAATGTATCAAGCCAAACTTTTTAGCTATATTGGCAGATTGAGTGCCTTTACCCGAACCCGGTGGTCCGAAAATGATTAAATTAAACATAATGTACCTTCTTCAGGACAAAAGTAATAAAAACATTGTCATTTAACCATAGCAGGCATTGTTTTTGTAGCAATAAAAGATATTGAAGTACTAACGGATTTTTGTGAAAGCGGATTCAACCTGTGCACTGAGTCGCTCAAAAACTTCCTGTTCACTGCCTACACCATTAATTGAACAATGCTTGTTGATGCTTCTGTAATATTCGGCAACAGGGACTGTTTTGTTTTCATACATTCGCATACGATGTAAAATCACGTCCACCGACATATCGTAAGCTCTGCTTTTTTCAGTCAAGCTCCGGGCATGCAGTCTTTCCATAAGCTCAAATGGTGGTACATTGATTTCCATCATGCAGGAAACCGAGGAGTTTAGTTTCCTCAGCAGGCCATCCAGAATATACGTTTGTATGATCGTTCGGGGAAATCCCTTGAATATAAAACCGTTGGTGTCCGTATGACGTTTGATCTTAGACTCGATCAGCGGTAATGTTAATTGATCAGGAACAATACCTCCCTCAGCCATGATCGGTTCTGCCTGCTCACCAATTTCTGTACCGTTTTTGATTTCCTCACGTAACATCTTACCGGAAGAGATATAGGTGAGATTATATTTTTCAGCCAGCAGCTTGGCCTGAGTCCCTTTCCCGGAACCCGGGTAGCCCAGTAAAACAATATTTAACCATTCTTTTTTAAGGGTCGCTTTTACCTGATTGCGTATACGCTGCTGTATGTCATCAATGGAACCCATACCATTGATCTTGTAAAACTGCCCTTTTTCTTTATAAAACTCTGCAACCGGGGCTGTCTTTTGATCATACTCTTCCAAACGTTTTTCTATGACTTTTGCTTTGTCATCACTGCGCCCTGAGGTTTTCCCACGCTCCAGCATACGTCTCCGCAACTCATCACGATCAACATCCAAGGCAATAACCGCCGAAAGGGAAGTGTTTAACTTGAGCAACAGTCCCTCCAGAATATATGCCTGTACTACCGTCCTGGGAAATCCGTCAAATAAAAATCCTTCAACATCCGGATTGGCCTGAATCTTTTTCTCTATTAAACGCACTATGATCTCATCAGAAACTAATTCTCCACGATCAATTATTGACTTTATCTCTTCTCCAAGATCAGTCCCTTCTTTGATTTCATTGCGAAGCATGTCACCAGTGGCAATGTATGCCAGATGATAATACTCTATTAGCTTTTGTGATTGCGTGCCTTTTCCTGCTCCCGGTGGCCCGAATAGTGCTATGTTTAACATGGGCAAAATGTTTTTTAACAAACAACAAAACTAACTTTGTTGTTCATAAGGAATCATGAATTTATGTGTGCTTTGATTTATTCAATGACTTTATAAATGTTAGCATAATTTCTTCCGTGTCCGTCATAATCCAAGCCATATCCAACAACAAACTCATTGGAAATTTCCATACCGATATAATGAACAGGATAACTCTTCTTAAAAGCCTTGGGCTTGAAAAGCATGGTTGCCAACCGGAGTGAAGCAGGATTCTGCTTCTGTAATGCCTGTTGTAAGTGTTCAAGCGTTATTCCTGTATCAATTATGTCTTCCAATATGATCACATGCCGCCCCGCTATTTCATCATTAACACCGATCAGTTCCTTTACTTGTTGTGTGCTCTCCGTTCCTTCATAGGAGGATAACCGGGCAAAGCTGATCTCACAAGGCATACTCATGTCTTTAAAAAGATCCGAAGCAAACATAAATGCCCCATTCAAAATGACCAGAAACAACGGGTCTTTATCTTTCATATCCGTTTCTATCTCAAGGGCAAGTCTCTTTATTGTGCGCTCTATCTTTTGCTTCGAAATATATATTTCAAATGTCTTGTCTTTAATTTTTACAGTGTCCATATCTTTTCTGTTATCATCTGTTATCAAAGCGTTCAAAACTCAGTAAAAACTTCGGGAGGATAAAACGATGTCCTGTAAATGAAGTGATTATACAATTGATATTGAGACGCTTATATCATACTCAGTAGATATAATATTATTATGCAAGGATAAAGATTTTTTTTGAAATGTAATCCTTGTTGCCCGGTTAATTTATATGAACCCATACGAATGATTTGTAAAATTTTTCGAGTGCCTTAGTGAAACCCTTTGTTGCCTTTGTGATTATTTTTATATCACGAAGTAGCCTTTAGCCTGCATTATTCATAAAAAACAAATAAAAAGTTATATTTGTTTGTTTATCAAGTGGGAACATCAATATACGAATAAAAAATATTTTTATTTATTTTTACTAGTGAAATGGAATAAGAAAATGTTCTGACAGTTTGACATTGATCAAATGATTTGATAATTGTCATATTTTTAACGTTGAGTTAATACGGATACCCGGATATCATACGATATTTGTAAATTTGCATCAAAAATCAATTTATTATGGAACCAAGAGTTAGCATTATTATGGGCAGTACATCAGACCTGCCGGTTATGGAAAAAGCCGCCGTGGTTTTGGAAGAGATGGAAATACCTTTTGAGATCAATGCCTTATCAGCACACCGTACTCCGGATGCAGTAGAAGAATTTGCCAAAAAAGCGCGTTATCGTGGGATAAAAGTAATTATTGCAGGTGCAGGTATGGCTGCCCACTTACCCGGGGTTATAGCTGCAATGACACCCGTCCCGGTTATTGGCGTACCTGTAAAAGCCTCCCTGGATGGAATGGACTCATTGCTCTCTATCGTACAAATGCCTCCGGGAATTCCGGTTGCAACCGTTGGAATTAACGGCGCAAAAAATGCAGGCCTGCTTGCTACCCAAATGATTGCAACTGGTGATGATGAGATTTATGAAAAGTTCAAAGATTATAAAAATACGCTGAAAGATAAAATTGAAAAAGCGAATAAAGAACTGAAAGAGGTTTCTTACAAGTTTAAAACCAATTAAGAGTTTAACTGCTTGTGGAATAAACCGGGTATTCATCTCTGATATCCGGTTTATTATTTTGTACACGATAGTAAATTTGTCTGTACCTCCTGGCTCATCATAGTTTGATAATTACTCAAGTTGAAAATATTGCCATGTTCCTTTGATATTCCAAATTGTTTTTTTACTTTTATGGTATTCAAAAAGAGAGTGTGAGAAAAACTGTTTTTATTGTCTTTTTAATATTGTTAGCTGGGCATAATAACCTTTTTGCCCAGTATGACGGGAGCTCCTCCGGGGGAAGGTCTGCTGCAATGGGTGATGCAGCAGTTACATCTGCCGATGTCTGGAGTATTCTGAATAATCCTGCCGGATTGGCTGAAAACCAAAAAATGTCCGCAGGGATTTTTTATGAAATGCGGTATAATATTGCCGATTTCAGTACCCGTGGAGCAGCATTTCAACTCCCTGCCGGAAGAGGGAATTTTGGGATCGCCTTCTCTGTTTTCGGAATATCTGCCTATAATGAAAAACATTTTGCTGTAGCTTATGGAAGAGAGCTCTTTCCGGAGTTTAAAGGGGGTATTAGCTTTGATTATTTACATACGCATCTTAATGATGAATCCGGTCAACTGACAGCAAATAAGGGTATCCTTACTTTTCAGGCCGGAATTCAGTATAAGCTTACAGACAAAACTGGTATAGGTTTTTCTGTTTTTAACCCTTATTCAGCAAGGCTTTCGGATTATGAAAATGAGTATATCCCGGCTATTGCCAGGCTTGGCCTGGATTATAAAGCAGCAGATCATTTCTTGATCGTGCTGGAGGCAGAACAAAATATTAAATACAACCTGCGCATCAAAGGTGGATTGGAATATGAGATTAAAGACCGACTGATGGCCCGAGGCGGAGTGAAAACCAACCCTGCAGAATATACTTTTGGTGGAGGGATAAAGTTTATGGGGATTACATTTGACTTTGCCTTCGCTTATCACCTTGTGCTTGGATATTCTCCGTACGGATCGTTTCAATATCAATTTTAATAATGAAGAATAGTATAAAATATGGTATTCGCCTTTTAGCAACCAGCACACTGTTCTTTTCCGTGTTTTGTACTTTTGCTCAAGAGAAAGATAACGATTTGCCTTTAATTGTAAATGACATTATTGAAGATCATGCCCAGAACAGAAACGAAGAAACAGATTATTCAAGACTGATTGACGAACTCAATTTTAGATTAAGAAATCCCTTGAATCTGAATACAGCTAAAGAGGATGACCTACGGTATTTTATTTTTTTGAATGATATTCAAATCAGGGATATCCTGAACCTGCGCAACAAATTAGGAAAAATTGACAATCTTTTTCAGCTTCAGTTGGTTGAATCACTGAGTTTTCAGGATATTCAAAATTTAAAACACTTTGTTTATGCAGGCCCGCTTATAGAGAAAACATCCGGGAAACTAAAAAGATCATTGCATTACGGAAGACACGATATTTTTATGCGTTATGAGCGAACCCTTGAGCAGAAACAAGGCTATAAACCGCTTTCCGGTTCTCATTTAAGTGAGAGCCCGAACAGAAGATACCTGGGGAGCCCCGATAAATATTACTTAAAGTATCATTACCGTAGCCGGAATATACGGTGGGGAATTAATGCAGAAAAGGATCCTGGTGAAGAATTCTTTAAAGGAACGCAACCTCTGGGCTTTGATTTTTATTCCGGATATGTTATGGTGGAAGATATTAAATGGCTGGATAAATTGATAATTGGTGATTATAATATGCAGGCTGCCCAGGGTCTTGCAATGTGGTCGGGGCTTAGTTTTGGAAAATCTTCCGGCGTGGCTTCTGTCAGAAAACAGGCCGGAGGAATTTCTCCTAATACATCGATGAGTGAATTCGGATACTTCAGAGGAATTGCTGTCGAAAAAGTATTGGGAGATTTTTATACTACTGTTTTTTATTCCAGAACCAAAAGGGATGCAAACATTAATAGCAGGGATACTTTAGGTGATTATTACTATATAACATCATTACAACAAACGGGATATCATAATACAGAATCTCTTGTGAAGAATAAAGATGCAGTTAACGAACAGCTCCTGGGAGGTAATGTGTTTACCAAATTCGGAAACCTGAAACTGGGTGTTACAGCCTATGCTTTTGAACTTGAAATGGAGATGGAAACACCCGCACAACTCTATAATAAATTTGATTTTTCAGGAAACCGGCAATTTGTCAATAGCCTGGATTATGAATACAATCTGAGGAATATTATCTTTTTCGGAGAAACAGCATATTCAGGAAATAATGCCTGGGGAACACTTAACGGATTTATTGTGAGGCCTGTCAGTGGAGTGTTTCTGAGTGTTTTACACCGGTGGTATCAAAGGGATTTTCAAAGCACTAAAGGAGGCGCGTTTGGCGAAAACAGTGCCAATCAAAACGAAAAAGGATTGTTTACCGGGCTAAAGATACAGTTAAACCGCCGGATCACCTTTAATGCTTACACTGATCTTTTCCGGTTTGATTGGTTGAATTACCGCGTTGATGCACCTTCATGCGGCAGTGAATACCGGCTGAAAATGGAATATACGCCTTCACGTAAATGGAATGCAGATATCCGTTATCAATACGAACATAAAATGATAAACAGGGATATTGAAAATGTTATCATCAATAAGCCGGGAGACCGCAAAAAACAACGATTTCGCCTGAATATATCATGGAAAGCGACAAAATGGCTAAAACTAAATAACCGCGCTGCATGGTCTTTTATGAATATGGAAAACCAGGAACCGCAAGATGGGTGGCTTCTTTACCAGGATATATTGATCAGGCCTGATGATAAACCGTATGCTTTTTCATTTCGCTATGCTTTGTTTAATACCGACTCCTATGATGCCCGTCTTTATGCATATGAACATGATGTCCTATATGCTTTCGCAATTCCTGCTTATTATTATCAGGGATTTCGAACTTACCTGCTGGTAAAATATGAACTTTCCAAAACAATTGATTTCTGGCTAAAGATTGCACGATCGCAATATACTGACAGAACATCTGTCAGTAGCGGCCTTGCTAAGATTGATAAGCCTGCCAAAACAGATGTTAAACTTCAGATTCGCATTAAATTTTGACAAAATTTGTGAGAGAATGAAATTTACTTATTTTTGCAGCTATTCTTTTTAGAAACAAACAAGAAATCAAATATTAATCAAAAAACAGAATTATGTTAAAAGGACATCCGAAAGGACTATTAGTGGCTTTTTTCGCTAATATGGGTGAACGCTTCGGCTATTATACCATGTTAGCGATTTTCGTTTTATTCCTCCAGGCCCGTTTTGGTTTTAGCACCAGCCAGGCAGGAGATTATTATGGAGGCTTTCTCTTTGGGATTTATTTCCTGCCGATCTTAGGTGGTATTATTGCCGACCGTTGGCTGGGATATGGGAAAACCATTACCCTGGGAACAATTATCATGTTTTTGGGATATATGTTGCTGGCATCGCCCGGATTTAATATCTTTGGTAGTTCCAATGATATTGCGATTGCAGTCATCATTACTTCCCTGTTTGTAATTTCTTTGGGAACTGGTTTGTTTAAAGGGAACCTGCAGGCATTGGTTGGAAAACTCTATGATGATCCGCAGTTTGCGCCAAACCGTGATAATGCGTTTAATATCTTCTATATGGGTATCAACATTGGTGCTTTCTTTGCGCCTTCCGCTGCTACCGGCGTTGTAAACTGGGTTTTGAAAAACCGTGGTGGTACGGATTTCGTTTATGAAAGTACCATCCCTCATTTATCGAATTTACAGACAAATGCGCATCCCTTCCTGGACCAGATGACCAGTACCCTGCATAATAACTTTGCTAATGTGGCAACCTACACTGAAAGGCTACAGGGTTTTATGGCAGATATGAATTTTGAAGGCGCCATTACAAAGTTTGTTAATTTATATCCGGATACCTTATCTACAGGATATAGTGGTGGCTTTGCCATCGCTGCTGTCAGTATGATCGTTTCTCTGATTATCTTCACTGTTTTCCGTAAGCATTACAAGCATGCTGATGTAACCGAAAAACAAAAAGATGCCGCCGCCGCCGCCGCCGGTACTAAATCGGAAGCTGTTAAGATGAGTAAAGAAGAAGAAAAGAGACGTCTTGTTGCTCTTAGTCTGGTATTTATCACTGTTGCTTTCTTCTGGATGGCTTTCCATCAAAATGGAT
>JAIPAE010000071.1 GCA_021740245.1 Bacteroidales bacterium
ACTCACGAATTGTCACTCAACAAATCGTGAAAAATTTATATTTTAGCAGGCTATAAGCAAAAATGTATGAATAAAGAAGACCGGAAAATAAATAAACTGATTGACAATTTAAACGAAAGGAATAAAGAACTAAACTGTCTTTATAAAGTTGATGATATTCTAAAAGATGCAGACCAGCCCATAATAGATGTTTTATACGCACTTAATGCGATCATTCCTTATGGTTTTCGCTATCCGGACATTTGTGCCGTCCGTATTGAGTATGGTGATATTATTGCAGAAACCGATAATTATATCAATACTGCTTTAAAACTTCAGATTCCATTGTGGGTAGAGGATAAGAATGAGGGTAAAATAACGATTGTTTATGTCAAAGCTGTCAAATCAGAAAAAGGTATATTTTTATCTCAGGAACATAAATTATTAACAACAATTTCTGAAAAACTGGGTAGTTTTATTCTTTATAAAAGATTAAGAGCTTCGTTAGACAAACTGGGAAAAATCGATCAAAATGAGCAGCATGAAGACAAACCGAAAAAGAATAAACTCCGGGAGTGGTTAAAAACATATCATTTAACTCATGAAGAGATTGAAAAAATCACTCAGTTCAAGGTAAACTTCAGGAAAGGGGAGACCATTTGCAAGCAGGGAGCAATTACATCATATGTTATGTTGCTTGTTGACGGCTTGACAAAGAATTATTTGGAAGGTAATCAGGAAAAAGGGTTTAATTTTAAAATTGTCACCCCATTTGATTTTATTGGTTTAACATCATTGTATGGCAACAACAGGTATTTATTTTCAGGTACAGCCCTGACTCCTTCTACGATATATATGATTGAAAAGCCTTTATTAAAAGAGATCATAGCAACGAACCCTGAATTTACAGCACGGCTAATGGAATGGTATGGAGATACTACCGAATATCATTTGAAGCGGCTTTCCTGTATTGCCAACAAACAATCCCTTGGAAGAATTGCAGAGATTTTACTGTATCTTAAGGATGATGTTTTTCAATCGGACTTTATTCCTTCCGCAATCAGCCGAAGAGACATTGCCGAACTTGCAGGCATGTCCACTGAAAGTGCTGTTCGCATGCTTTCAGAATTAAAAAAAGATAAAATCATTACCGTTACAAACCGGGGAATTACCATCATAAATTCAAAGCTTCTGGAAACTCTCAGTTTTGCAGGATAATCAATATTATTTCTGTTATTATTTTAATTTAGTTTTCCCTGCTGCAAGCAGGGGAAAGTGGGGATTAAATTTGATTAATTCGGTGATATTTATCCCGGCAGAGCGGGATGGAACTCACATACAACAGCCTAACTTTAATCATTTTTTTTGTATGCTTTAGGCCGGCAAGTTTGTCTCATAACACCTAAAATCCGCAAGTCACGTGGTGATCCGGGTAATACATGCGTGCATCAGGTACTGCAAAAAAGCCGGAATCCATATCGGTCCGGCTTATTGCTTTATCGAATAATTCTTTATTCTGATGAATCTTTGACACTTTCCTGATTCGTATCATTTTCTTGACCTTCAATTATTGGGGTATATTTTTTCAAGACCCAGCGGCTAACATGAAATACCACAAAAATCAGTAAAGGCCAGCTTAAATACCAAAATACAGATGCTGTGTAGCTATACATAATTTTCTCCTTTTTTTAATAAGTATGGTCATCTTTATCTTCCACATCTTTTTTATTAATACCTGTCAGGTCAATAGCCCTCCATGCATAGTAGATATAAGCCAGAACAAAAGGCACCAGTAATGAGACATAAGACATTACCGTTAACGTAAACTCACTTGAGGATGCGTTTTGTATAGTTAGAGAGCTCTGCGGATCAACTGAAGACGGATAAAAAGCAGTACCGTTATAGCCAAGGTTTAGCATTAATGCCAGAACAGTCAGCACAACTCCAATAGCACCCAGGTTAAATCCGCGGGAACCTCCTTTCAGGTAGGTGCGGAAAATTGCATATAAAACAAGAAGAACTCCAACTAAAAAGACAGCTGCTATCCAGGGCATTTCAATAAAATTATTCAGGTATTTATTGGGTTCCATTGAAACCACAAAGCTTTCCATATCATATGCATACCCTTTAGTTGTTAATGCTTTGAAGACAAAAAACAAGAAAAATACAAGGAACGGTATGGCATTAAAAAGAATTTGTTTACGGGCGCGCTTCTCAATTACTTCATCATCAATAATTTTAACAAAATAAAGTGAAGCTGCTGTCCTGGCCAGGAAAAATACAGCCAGTCCCAGGGCAACATTCTGAAAATTCAGTACTGCTTCCAGTCCGTATGCTGCACCCTGCCATTCCACAAAATTATATCTATCAATTATAAACTCTGCTCCTGTAAAAAACGTACCTACAGCAGTACCAATCAGAATGGTACCGAGAAATCCATTCAGAAACAAAAACACCTCAAACGTTTTTTTACCAAGTACATTATTAGGTTTGGAACGATATTCATAAGAAAAAGCCTGAATGGTAAATGCTATGAGAATGGCTATCCATACCCAGTAAGCCCCACCGAAGCTACTGGCGTAGAATAGCGGAAAAGAAGCAAAAAAGGCACCACCGAAGGTAACCAGAGTTGTAAATGTAAACTCCCATTTTCTACCAAGAGCATTTACGATGACTTTTCGCTCAATTTCATCTTTTCCAAGGGTATAGATCATGGTTTGACCTCCCTGAACAAACATAAGAAATACAAGCAAGCTTGCCAGAAGTGATACAATAAACCACCAGTACTGTTGTAATGCCAGATGTGATAATGTTTCAAACATAATTACTGTCCTCCTGTTTTTGGTCCTGTTCTGATTTGTTTTGTTAAGATGCTGATTTCAGCAATCAACAGAGCTGTAAAAATGGCAGCAAACATCCAGAATGTAATTTGTACGGAAGTAGCATCGATTCTTGAAACTGCTGCGATAGTGGGCATAAGGTCTTGTATAACCCAGGGTTGACGTCCAACTTCTGCAACTATCCAGCCGGCTTGTGAGGCAATGTAAGGTAAAGGAATTGAAACAAGAGCAAGCCACAATAACCAGCGCTTATTTTGCAATGTATTTTTAAACAGGAAGAATAAAATCAATACAAAGAATATCAGGAAATAAAAGCCAAGTCCTACCATAATATGGAAACTATAGAACGTTAATGGAACATTTGGAATAATATCACCGGGGTTGTTCAGGAATCCATAACCAAAATATTGAAAATTGGCTTTAAATGTTTCCAGATGTTCCTTTTGAGCTTGTTCATCCCCGGTTTCTTTAGCATCTTTATAATCCCCGAGGGCAGTACGCGCTATACGCCCCCTGTTTATTTTTTCTTCAGCAGATAAAGCTGTGTGTTTATTCCCTTTTTCATCAGTATATTTAAAACCTCCTTCCATCAAATTGGTAACCCCGGGAACGAAAGCATCCTTATTTCTATATCCCAGAATTGACAACAGTTTTGGCACCTCAACCTTAGCCAGGACAGCTTCTTCATCATTATTCCATTCTTTGTCAGGGTTAAGCATGCCAAAAACCAGCAAACCTGCACCTTCCTGGCCATCATAAAGGCCTTCCATAGCCGCTAGTTTCATAGGTTGTTTTTGAGCAACCTGATAGGCTGATCCGTCACCAGTAAAGATAAGATAGCCTCCGGTGATCAATCCAAAAGTTGCGGCTATAACCATACTTTTTTTTGCAAATACAATATGACGCTTTTTCATTAAAAACCATGCACTGACTCCAATAACAAAGATTGCCGAAAGCACATAAGCCGACGTAATTGTATGCAAGAACTTATTAACAGCTACCGGAGATAAGAAAACATCCCAAAAACTGAGCATTTCATTTCTGGCTGTATCGGGGTTGAAATTCATGCCTGTAGGGTATTGCATCCAGGCATTGGCAACCAGTATCCACAAGGCAGAAAGACTTGCACCAATAGCTACAAGCCAGGTAGATAGCAAGTGAAACTTTTTGCTTACTTTTTTCCAGCCAAAAAACATGACGGCTATAAAAGTAGACTCAAGGAAAAAGGCCATAATTCCTTCAATAGCAAGCGGGGCACCGAAAATATCGCCCACAAACCAGGAGTAACGAGACCAGTTAGTGCCAAATTCAAACTCCAGTATTAAGCCGGTGGCCACTCCAATAGCAAAGTTTATCCCGAATAGCGTCATCCAGAATTTAGTGATCCGCTTCCATTCAGGATTCCCTGTTTTTACATATAATGACTCCATGATTGCCATTAAAAATGAAAGCCCAAGCGTCAATGGCACAAACAGATAATGATACATAGCTGTCAATGCAAATTGACCTCTGGACCAATTAACCAGGGATAAATCAGATAGCATAATGTTTTCAATCATAAGAAATCGGTTTGGTTAATTCTTCTATCATATAATCAGCTCTTTCCTGATCATCTTCAAAATGCTCGGACATAATATTCGGAAAAAAGAATAATCGCAAAATGACAAACATGATGAAAAGTTTTATCAGAATAAGAGCCCAGGCTTTGATTCCCCAGGAAGGCATTTCTCGAAATCCTTCATAATAAAAATCAAAAATCCGCCTGAATATATTGCGATTTCTCTTTTTCATAGTTAATCAAATATTTAAATGTGTTCGGAATATAATCTAATATCTGATTGCTTTGCGTCCTTTCAAAAATACATTTTTTTATGATTTATCAATGTAAATTTAAGTAAATATACGCATATATCTATAACAATCTAAAGAATAACAGACAGATTCTCTTTGAATATTGCGATATTGAAGACAAGCAGTCTTTTTCTTTCTAAACTAAAAAAAAGAGCATTCCGGCTTGATATCGCCGTATGCTCTTTATATTGATCATGAGTAATTCAATTATTATTCCAGCGAGATATCATCCGTCACTTCATTTTCATCATCCTTATACCAGGGAAAATAATCTTTTAATTTTTCTCCGGCATGCTGGATTGCATAACTTAGTCCCTTAACATAATTATCTTTCCTGAAATGAACTACCATAATATGATAGATTTCTTCCCAGAAATCGCCGGGGATTTTAGCTTCAACTCCTTCATCAACCCGGATGATAAACTTCCGGCATTCCAGATTGACATAAAACAAAATGCCATTGCGTGCTTTTGTTTTATCAACATCCAGTTTATAAAATAATTCATCCGCCCTTTCTACTGAATCTTCCGGACATTTGCGATCAACATGAACTTTAAATTCACATGAAGAATCAATCTCCGCAAATTGTATTGCCCGGATGATGTCTTCCTTTTCCTGGGGATCAAAGACATCTTTAGAAGATTGAGATACAAACATTTTTTGCATTATTACTGTATCACATTCACACTGCGCTTAATAAAGCGGGTCAGTTCCTCTCCTTTCAACAGGTTTTGAGAAAGCAAAGCTAAGTCTGTTATTTGATTTACAATTTCAGACTGTTTATCTGAATCTTCTTCCAGAATTTTATTAATTACCGGATGGTTTTCATTTACAATAAGATTGTAGCTTTCAGGCATATTTCCCATAAAGTTCATGCCACCGGTTTGTTGCATATCCATCATCCTTCGCATAAATTCATCCTGAGTGATTACCACCGGCATATCGGATTCACTCATGCTTTCGAATTTCACATTAAATTTTGTGCTGTCAGTATGTTCTTCAAAAAGAGGTTTCAGCTTTTCTTTTTGTTCATCATTCAGTTTTGAAGGTATCTCCTCATCTTTTTTAACAATCAGTTTTTCAGTTACATCCGCATCCACACGTTTAAAAGAAGATTTTTCCAGTTTTTGTTCCAACATATTTACAAAGTGGCTGTCAATAGGCCCGTCAAAAACGAGAATATCATAGCCACGGTCTTTAGCTGCCTGGATATAGGTATATTGGTTTTCTTCGTTTGTGGCATAAAGATGAATTACATTATCATCTTTATCGGTTTGGTTCTCTTTGATGTGCTCCTTATACTCATCAAATGAAAAATATTTTCCTTCCGTGTTCTTGAGCAAAGCATATTTCTTCGCCCTGTCGTAAAATTTATCTTCAGAGATCATCCCGTATTCAATAAAAATCTTGATATCATCCCATTTTTTCTGAAAGTCTTCCCTGTCGTTTTTAAAGATTTCTTCAAGCTTATCAGAGACTTTTTTCATAATGTGATTGGATATTTTTTTCACACTTGAATCACTCTGCAGATAGCTTCTGGATACATTCAAGGGAATATCGGGAGAATCAAGCACCCCATGCAACATAGTCAGGAACTCCGGCACAATACCTTCTACAGAATCGGTTATAAACACCTGGTTTGAGTACAATTGGATTTTATTTCGCTGTACTTCAAAGTTTTGTTTTATTTTCGGGAAATAAAGTATACCTGTCAATTTGAACGGATAATCTACATTCAAATGTATGTGGAACAACGGTTCTTCAAAAGTAGTTGGATATAATTCACGATAGAATTTTTTGTAATCATCATCGCTAAGTTCAGCAGGTGCTTTTGTCCAGGCAGGCTCAGTATTGTTGATGATACGTGGTTTTTCAACTTCTTTTGTTTTGGGGTTTCCGTCTTCGTCTTTTTCACCTTCAATTTCTTCCTGTACTTTTTCTGTACCAAACTGAACGGGGACAGGCACAAATTTGGAATATTTTTTCAGGAGCTCCAGCAATTTGGATTCATCCAGAAACTCTTTCCCTTCATCACCAATATGCAGAATGATGTCTGTTCCGCGGTCTTTTTTTTCAATATTTTCAATAGTATATTCAGGAGAACCATCACACTCCCACTTAACAGCCTGAGCATCTTTTTTCCAGGATTTAGTATTTATTTCAACCTTCTCAGCAACCATAAAAGCTGAATAAAAGCCCAGTCCGAACTGGCCAATCAGAGTATCCGCATCGGCATCTTTATATTTGTCGATAAAATCCTGGGCACTGGACAAAGCAATTTGGTTGATATATTTATCAACTTCTTCTGCTGTCATCCCAACACCTCTGTCCGAAATAGTAATCGTTTTTTTCTTACTATCTAATATAACCTGTATGGTTATGTCCCCAAGTTCTTTCTCAAGCTTTCCGCTTCTGGCGAGTGTTTTTACTTTCTGAATTGCATCAACTGCATTGGAGACCATTTCCCGCAGGAAAATTTCCTGGTCCGAATAGAGAAATTTTTTGATTATCGGAAATATATTTTCCGTTTGAACATTGATCTTTCCTTTTGGCATATCATTATGGTTTATTATTCTTTCAACATTTGCCCTTTGGCAAAGGATATGCCAACTATGACAAACTGCCATTTTGTCAAACCTTACCGGCATAAATTACATGTTTACAATCATGTTTATAGTGTATAAGTGGCAGGTTGATGCACGTACTGAAATACGCTGAAATAAATTTAATAATTGTTTAATATAAATCCGGATATATCCTGATAAAATCAATTAATTTAGGAGCACAATAAACAAGCACTTATGAAAACACTATACTTTGTCAGGCATGCTAAGTCTTCATGGGATAACCCGGAGCTGCAGGATATCGAAAGGCCTTTGCTGGAGAAAGGTAAAAAACGAACAAAGAAAATGATCGATTATCTTATGAGCAAAAATGTCCAAATCGATCTTATGATAAGCAGTCATGCCAGGCGAGCACTGGATACAGCTCATATTTTATCACATGCATTTCAGTATCCGGAGGATAAAATCAAAATTTATCGAATGATATACTCCGGGACTGAACAACAAATAGCCAATCAGTTATTTGATATGCCCCAGGATGTGAATCATTTGTGGATTATCGGTCACAACCCAACAATAACAAACTTTGCCAATATCTTTTTGAAAGAAAAAATAGATTATTTACAAACTTCGGGAGTTGTATCCATATCATTTCCTGTTGATTCATGGGATAAGCTATCAGGCAGCGACCACAAAGTAAATTTTGTGATGTATCCGCGAAAACTCAAACAATTATATAATAACAAGTGATTTTTTATTGTTTCCCGGGAAATTCTTTGATATATACATCCTGCTGCGGGAATGGAATTCTGACATTATTCTCCCTGAATTTTTTATCAATGGCAAATCTGAGGTCACTCAATACATTCTCAACACGAAAGATATTATCACTCCAGAAAAGAAGATCAAAAGTCAGTTGCGAGTTTCCAAAATCCAGAAACCGTGCAAAAGGCTGCTTTTCACTGCTCACTTCCGGATGCTCTTTAGCAGCTTCTTCCATCAGCTTTCTGACTTTTTCCGTATCAGAACCATAAGCAACTCCCACTTTAACATGAAACCTGGTCAAGCGGTTTTTAAAAGACCAGTTGACTACTTTCTCTTTTACAAATTTGCTGTTAGGTATGATCATATTGATATCATCCCTGGTAATGATCATAGACCTTCGAAAACCTACATCAATAACTCTTCCAACTTCATCATCAACTTCCACGATATCACCAATAGCAATTGGTCTTCCAAAAAGCAAGATAAAACCTGAGATAATATCACTGAATATATGTTGAATTCCAAGGCCAACACCAACAAGTAAAGCTGCTGAAGAAGCAATAACTAATGTCGTATCAACACCAATACTCTCCAATACATAAGTAATAACAAATACAATAAGTATGTATTTAGTGATTTGAAGGACAGCATACGATTTACCTTCATCAATTTTATTTTTGTTTTCCTGACTTCGCAGCAGCTTGCGAAAAATACGGAATAAAAAAAATGTGACAAGTATTACAATCAGTATTGTCACTAAATCCCAGGTAGTAATCTGTATTTTTTCCAGATTTAACAGGGAACCTTCCAGAAAGCCTTTTATTTTATCCATGGATAGTATCCTTTAAACAATTAATCAATCTAAGAATTATCGTTAATGATTGATGATATTAAAGCAAGACCATTAACTTAAAATTTTGTAACAAATATAGCAATACAAACATTAAAAAAACAGTCTGAATAATGCTTCAGTTTATGAAAATAGCATGTTTTTTTTTATCTTAGCCTCAAAAATAAATCTCAAAATATATTCTTATGAAAGATATAAACTGGAAAGAATTATCATTCGCATATCAGAAGACGAATTATAATGTTCGTTGCTATTACCGAAATGGGGAATGGGGTGAAATAGAAATTTCATCATCAGAACACATCAATCTTCATATCGCGGCAACTGCATTACATTATGGGCAGGAAGCTTTTGAAGGGATGAAAGCTTTTCGCGACAAAGAAGGCAGAATCCGCTTGTTCCGCTGGGAGGATAATTACCAGCGCATGAAGAACTCAGCGCAGGGAATTTTAATGGCAGAAGTCCCAAAGGAAGTTTTTAAAGAAGCAATCTTTAAAGTTGTAAAACTAAACGAGGAATACGTTCCTCCGCATGGTACAGGTGCTTCATTATATATTCGTCCCTTATTGATTGGCTCCGGTCCCCGTGTTGGGGTAAAACCTGCTGATGAGTATTTATTTGCTGTATTTGTCATTCCGGTGGGTCCTTATTTCAAAGAAGGCTTTAAGCCGGTTGATATGCAAATTGCCAGAGACTATGACAGAGCTGCACCACAGGGAACCGGACGCCTTAAAGTGGGCGGCAACTATTCGGCCAGCCTGCGTGCCGGCGAAAGAGCACATGACGAAGGTTATGCTGCTTCCATCTTTTTGGATGCCAAAGAAAAGAAATATATCGATGAAGCAGGTCCGGCCAATTTTTTCGGTATTAAAGACAACACATATATTACTCCAAAATCGGAATCTATTCTGCCTTCTATCACCAACAAGTCGTTGATGCAACTGGCAGAGGATTTAGGACTAAAAGTAGAACGCCGTCCGGTGCTGGTTGAAGAACTGGAAACCTTTGAAGAAGCCGGCGCCTGTGGTACGGCTGCCGTTATTTCGCCGGTCGGAAAAATTCTTGA
>JAIPAE010000009.1 GCA_021740245.1 Bacteroidales bacterium
TGGCAATTCCCACAACTACATATATTAAGATATTCCTGTTGTTTTCAATAAAACGTTCAGTTTTTGATAAAGCTTCTTCTACTGCTACAAGATTTTCATCACCTTGTTCTTGTTTCTTTTTGCTCTTCGCCATAAGGTTTAAATTTTAGATTGCAAATCTAAGTTTTTTTCTCAAAATATTAAATAATTTTGTTGATAACATCTGTAAAATTTCAAATACCATAAATGATTATAGAAAAGATTGATATAGCCAGTTTTAAGAACTATCCGAAAGCTGAAATTATTTTTTCACCTCGTGTAAATTGTTTTTTAGGTCCGAATGGAGCAGGAAAAACAAATATACTGGATGCATTGTATTACCTTTCATTTTGCAAAAGTTATTTTAATCCGGTAGATTCTCAGAATATAAGGCGAGGTGATGAATTTCTGAGGATTCGGGGAATATATCGGAAAAACGGGGAAACTGATGATGAGCTATCAGTTCTGATCAGAAGGAATTATCGAAAACAAGTGAAAAGAAATGGGAAAGAATATGATCGTCTGGCTGATCATATCGGACGCTACCCTTTAGTAATGATCACCCCCTCAGATACATCACTGATCCACGAAGGAAGTGAAGGAAGAAGGAAATTTATTGATGGTATCATCTCACAGTTTGACAAAAATTACCTGAATATTCTTTTGCAATACAATAAAGCAATACAACAGAGAAATGCCCTTTTGAAAACATTTTCTGAAACCGGAAGGTATGATCCGGTTAGTATTGATATTTGGAATCAGCAATTAATAAAACTTGCACCTCAAATCTTTTCTGTCAGAAAAGACTTTCTGGATTTGTTTATCCCGGTATTTAAAAAATATTTCCGCTTTATTGCCGGGAGTGATGAAAAAGCAGATTTGAAATATGATAGCCAGTTGTACAGGGATTCTATGAGTAATCTGATTAAAGCCAACATTGATAAAGACCGGATACTGAAGTTTTCAACCATAGGCCCGCACAAGGATGACTTTGAATTTACAATCAATGAATTTCCGTTGAAAAAGTTTGGCTCTCAAGGACAACAGAAATCTTTTATTGTTGCTGCTAAGCTTGCTCAATATGAATACATGAAAAACATTAAAGGGTTTAATCCCATTCTGTTAATGGATGATATATTTGATAAATTAGACCAAAAAAGAGTGGAACAAATCATGGTTTTGGTTTCGGAAAATAATTTTGGACAAATATTTATAACTGATACCCAGCAGGACAGAATTGAAAAAGCATTTAGCCAGATAGAAACAGATAAGAAATTTTTTCAGGTCAATAACGGGAAACTGGATGAGGTAAAAATATGAAGAAAAAAGACAATCAGCAATTGTTAGGTGATATTGTCAGACAGTTGGTGGATTACTACGGACTTGGTTCCAAACTGGACGAGATCAACATTGGTCACTTATGGGATGAAAACATGGGACAAATGATTGCAAAGCATACAAATAATATTTATTTGCATGAAAAAACATTGGTTATTGAGTTGGATTCTGCTGCGTTGCGAAATGAACTGGCATACGGGAAAGAGAGGATCAGAAATATGATCAATGAGGGACTAAAAAAAAATCTGGTAGAGGAGGTTATTGTGAAATAATTTATTATAGGAAAATGCGTACTTTATTTTATAGATAGATACTGGTATTATGCTCTGAATTGTCAGGTGGATTTGAATTTAATATATTTTAGCAATAGTTGTTTAAACAAATGGAAGTGGCCAGATGTCACAGGAAAAGGACATTCATGAGGTATTAAAAAATTATTGGGGATATTCTGATTTTCGTCCCCTTCAGGAAGATATTATTCGCTCTGTGATAGATGGACAGGATACTCTGGCTTTGCTTCCTACCGGTGGTGGAAAATCTATATGTTTTCAGGTTCCAGCATTGGCACTTAAAGGGGTTTGTATTGTTATTACTCCGCTTATTGCTTTGATGAAAGATCAGGTGGATCATCTCAAAACACGAGGTATAAAGGCGGCTGCGGTTTACAGTGGAATGACGGCCAGACAAATCGATATTACACTGGAAAATGCTGCCCGAGGAGAATTGAAGTTTTTATATTGTTCTCCGGAACGATTGCAAACGGAAATGTTTCGCCAACGGATTCAGCGTATGGATGTGAATATACTTGCAGTAGATGAATCGCATTGCATATCCCAGTGGGGTTATGATTTTCGCCCACCTTATCTGAAAATAGCTGAAATCCGGCCATTGATACCTGATGCTCCTGCTCTTGCATTAACAGCTACGGCTACGCCTGAAGTGGTCAAAGATATACAGGATAAACTCCATTTTCCCCGGGAAAATGTATTTCAGAAAAGCTTTGAACGGAAGAATCTTACATACGTCGTCCAGCATGAGGAGGATAAACTTAACCGCTTGATGCGGGTTATTACACGAATTCATGGTACAGGTATCGTTTATGTCAGGAACAGGAAAAAAACAAGAGAAATTGCACAATGGCTTAAAAGTCAAAATATAACTGCGAATTATTATCATGCAGGGCTTGATCAGAAAACTCGTGAACGGAGGCAGAAAGAATGGATGGAAGGCATCACAAGAGTTATTGTTTCTACTAATGCCTTTGGAATGGGTATTGATAAACCGAATGTACGCTTTGTTGTTCATCTGGACCTCCCGGATAATATTGAAGCCTATTTTCAGGAAGCCGGAAGAGCCGGACGTGATCAAAATCAAGCCTGGGCGGTTCTGTTGTATAATAATTCTGATCTTATTGATGCTGAACGTTTTTTTGAGTTTGCTTATCCACCCCTGGATATAATTAAAACTATCTATAATGCCCTGGGGAACTATTTTCAAATACCTGTGGGTACCGGAATGAATACATCGTATGTTTTTGATATTTATGACTTTTCAAAAGCCAATAATTTTAATGCTGTTGTTGTTTTTAATGCGTTGAGTTTTCTGGAAAAAGAAGGATATATTCTGGTAAGCGATGCGCTCAGGAAAAGCTCTAAAGTTCATTTTATTATGAACAGGACAGAGTTATACAAATTTCAGGTTCGCGAAGCATACTATGATCCATTTATTAAAATAATGCTTCGGTCGTATCCGGGAATGTTTTCTGATTATATTGCCATCAATGAAACCGAAATAGCAAGCAGAGCCAGGATAACTGTTGATAAAACCCGTAAAATCCTTGAACGGCTGAAGCAAATGAACATATTGGATTATGTTCCCCGGTCAGAAAATCCTCACCTCGTATTCTCAATGCACAGACAGGCACTGAACGATCTGAATATTTCC
Source organism: Bacteroidales bacterium (assembly GCA_021740245.1). Lineage (GTDB taxonomy): Bacteria > Bacteroidota > Bacteroidia > Bacteroidales > PWNQ01 > PWNQ01. The sequence goes on from JAIPAE010000009.1 coordinate 3,301, forward strand.
AAAAAAAATTATCAGGAGCGAAAAGAGGCAGCCAGTAATCGGCTGAAAGCAATAAAAAAATATGTTATTTCACAAACCCGGTGCCGCAGCCAGTTGCTGTTAGAATACTTCGGCGAAAAAGATACCATACGTTGTGGCAAATGTGATGTCTGCCGGAAACGGAATAAACTGAACCTGTCCGAATATGAGTTTGATATTGTTTTGGAAAGAATTAAACCTGAACTTCAAAACAATAAATTGACTATTGATCAGATCGTGGAAATTGCTGATCTTAACAATGAAAATAAAGTACTCAAAGTTATTCAGTGGTTATTGGATCATCAGAAAATATCAAAAAAAGGAATTTATTACTATTGGCTTAAGTAAAGCTTTTTTTGAAGATAGTTTAACTCATTAGCAGAAGAAAGACAGGAATATAATATGCCTTTTGCTGATAATATATTATCGCTGAAAGCAAATGATTCTTATTGCGCATCCCGCTATATTCCCATAATGGCAGTATAACCTGTCCTTAATTGTCCAGGCGGTATAAAATTTTTGTTGCCTCTACTGTGGCTCCGGCATTTGCTTCTAGCATGCGTAAATCTTCAGGGGAATAGCCTTTTTCGTTAATTTTTGCACCGTATTCCTTCATCTGTTTTTTGAAAGAGTCTTCTCCATCCAAAACTTTCCGGGATTCCATCCTTCCTACACGCATTACAATGCTTAACAGATCATCCCGGCCACCGGAAATCTTCTTCAGTGTTGCTTTGGCAGAGTCCAGATCAGTAAAACCTGCATCCAGAATCATATTGTTCAAATCTTCTACGGACATGTTTTTTAGCTCTTCACCCGATAAATTACCATAATGTTCAGACAATCTTTTTGCATTTTCCCATTCTTTATCGGTTATCATGCGCTTTGTAACGGACAAACCCAAAAGATTGACCGTTTCTTCAGAAAAAGTTTCCTTTTCTTTTTCTGTTTCTTCTGCCTTCTCTGAATCTTTGGCATCTTCAGCCATTTTTTCTGTTTCTTTTTTTACCTGATTTAGTTGTTTTTTGGTTTCGTCGACTGAATCTCCACAGGACCAGAAAGCCAAAATAAGGGCGGTAATGGATAATACTGCTAACTTTTTCATAGAGAAAGTTTGTTTATATACAACAATGTTCGTTTTTATTTGCTAAATATAAAAAATTATTGGAATCTTTGAAAGAATAATTATTGATTTTAGCCATCAATTAAAAATAAAGTGCTTAATATCAATCCATCTGCTATCCTGCCGGAAAGGCTGGCAGTATCTGACTTAAACTACATGCATGAATACTGCAGAATAGAAAGCTGTGAACGATATGTTTATTTGTTTTAACAACTTAATAATAACTTATCGCAATGGTTTTATATATTTGTCATTGTCAAAATTTAATTTATGTCATTATTTCGATTACTAAAAACAGCACTTACTTCAGGAGACTACTACAAAGCAATGAATTATGCATTAACTATGTTAGATGGTGATTATCAAATGCTGCATTATCCTTTTAAAGTGAATGAAAATGAAAGCTTTAGTGATGCTCAGAATAATCTTATCGAATACTGCATGAGTCATTTACCTGAGGTTTCAGATAAAAAAGTGTTGGACCTGGGATGCGGAAACGGAATGGTATCCTTTTACCTGGCTCAAAATCACAATGTTAATACAGTTGTGGGGGTGGATGTAAATCACAACAATGTAACAATAGCTAATGCAGAAAAGATAAAACGGGAGACACCCAATGTTTATTTCATAATAGATGATGCACAGAATCTGACACAAATAGAGGATGATAGTTTTGATATCCTTATTAATATCGAAAGCGCATTTCATTATCCAAATAAAGATCAGTTTATGGATGAAGTTCATCGTGTTTTAAAGCCCGGGGGGCAATTTATTATAGCAGATATTGTGAGGACTAAAAAAGGAAATTTATGGTTACGGAAATGGAAGAAAAGGATGAATTTTAACCATTGGTCTGAAGATGATTACATAACAGCCTTTAGTACCAGGCACCTTGAGCTAGAGTCGAAAAGAGACATATCCCACAATATTATAAAAGGATTTAAAATGTATAGGGAATACCTGAATAATTCAAAACTGGAAAGCTATTTTAATGGTTTTATGGTAAAGTTCTTTTTTATGGTCAATGTAAAGTTGAATATTTATCTTTTAAAAAACAGACGGAAATATTATGTTTTTCATGGCCAAAAAAACAATGCATAATCCGGCAGAAAAATCTAGATTTTCCCATAAGAGCATTTGGGCTTTTCAGGATTTTATGATCACGGTTAGCCGGCTTTTCAATTCAATATAGTAAACCATTCCTTTTTTTAGAGTTTATGTTATTCTGTTTAATGGAAGATTAAAGCGGTGATATATCCGGGTAAAAGATTATACCCGGATATCAGTATTCATTTTAATTTAAAATAGTTAGGTGTCTTAATTATATTTTGAAATTGAATGTGGTAAAGGGCAAGTAATTGGTTATTTCAGAATCTGACTTCTATAGCAATTTCAACTTGTTCTTTTTTCGTTCCATCCTGATGCAAATATTGATTGTAATCCAGAACCAGCTTATTCTTTAGGAATCGATATGCAATTCCACCAATGATAGATTCAGTGTCCTGGGAAATATTTGAAAGTGATGTTCTGTAGTAATTTTCAAAGTTATCATAGCGCCCAAAAAGTGCGAATTGTGTTTTCGGGATTTTTATTTCTCCAAAAAAAGAAAACCCTCTATTTTTCATACTCTTTTTTTCAGCCGGGATATACAGGGAACCGGATGAGTTCCCGGTTCCGGTCAGATACTGGCCGGTAAGGGTGAAATGTTTTGTTTGTTTTGAGATAAAAAAAATATTCATATTAAAGTCTGCTTTGTTATCAGGAATATTTGCTTTCCCGTAAACAAAAGCATAAGTAAACTGTAATCCTGGCATAAAATCTGGTAAAGGGCGTAAGCTTAATCTACCTTCTGCTGTTTTATTATTATTTACTTCTGCTGCGTGGTAGCCAGGTCCGTTATATATTCCGAATGAATAACTCCCGTACTTACCCGGATATTTTTTATCGATGTTTTTTTGATATTCCTGGTCTATCTTTCCTCCAATAAGCCCGGAGAAAGCAAGTCCAAAATCTGCTGAATTCAGCAAGTGATTGTGTTCAGCAAACATTTTACCCTGAACACGATATGGATTGATCGATTGCTCATAGTCCAACCATGGCCTGTGTATCAGTCCAAACTCAACTGAGGAATGTTTTAAACAACCTGTTTTAAATGGTTTCATCGCAATGTATAAATATTTAAGCCTCATTTCAACATTGCCTGCATCCTCGCCCACCTGGTCCAGCGTTATATCCTGCGTATATCGTAAGGAAAACATATCGTTTAGCCGGGTCTTGAATGTAAAATAACCGCGCTTTAATTTAAACTTATTTATGTCTTTCGATATATCATATTCATAAGATAAAAACCATTGTCCGCTGATTTTTGTTTGTTCAATAATATCCGTAAGCTTAATGTCATTATTATCTTGACTTTCCTGAGCATTTACACCAATACTTAACAGCAAAATAAATCCCAAAAATAGATGTTTATGCATACTTATTTGTTTTGAATTCAAAGGCATATTTGTATAAAAAAAGGGGTTTCCGGCAAAAATGCAAATATAAAAGAATTGTAATAATTAAATATTGATCGTATAAATTAAAAAATTAAGTTAATTTAGATTAATTTAAATAAAGTGTTGAAAATGGCTTATTGTTAACAGGGTAACAGTCTGGTGATCTACCATTATCATCCTTACAATAAAGCTGAACCAACATCCTCAGGTGATGAAGGCCCCCTTGCTGCACATCACCACAGTGCTATGGATTTTATTGTTATTGCCTCAATTTTTAGCAGTGATGTAATTGCAGGTCTGGTATTTGTTTTTGCTGGATTCCTTTTAATTCCTTTAATTCGAAAATATTACCATATCCTGTTTCTTTTTCATAACCGCTTAAGAGTTCGCTATTCTGATTCACGTGCAACAGTGAAAGGTATAAACATGGAACTAAAGTATGTACCTCTGCATGATCTTCTTATTCAGGCCGGCTATACTTATCAGAAAAGTTTTTATAACAAGAAAGAAGTCTTATGGGAACCTGATAGCAAAAATGAGGATTCACTAATAGCAACGACAAATATGTTGCGTACTCCGGATTCTTATGGTTATGTGAATGTAAGTTACGATCTTTTTCATTATTGGTCTTTGTCTATGAGTGCAACCTATACCGGGAGTATGATTGCTTCTCATATGGTTGATCCGGAATCTGAATATACTGTGCTGGAGAATACTCCGGTTTTCTTTGATCTGAATACCAAAGTAAGTTATCATATGCATCTGAAAGATGATTTAAGCCTGGAATTGTTTGTGGGTATTAAAAATGTTTTTAATAGTTATCAAACTGATTTTGATGCCGGAATTAACAGGGATGCGGGATATATTTACGGACCAACTATGCCGAGGACATTCATTTTTGGTGTAAAAGCAGGAATGTTCAAGTAGGAAGACAATCAAGTAGCATTAAAAAGTATAAACAAAAACTCAAACTGTTGTGCTTTTCGGGCGGTTTCCCATAATCTGATAAATAAAGTACTTTCATTTCGTAACTCGAAAACCAGAGCGTTAGCGTAAGTTTGAGGCTTGAACCGTGTCCTGCCCAGGATAACTCCCGGCGAATCATCGTAATGTTTTAAAAAAGTCTTTTTTAAAGATAATACGTTGACAGGTATTTCATGTCCCAGGTTTTCCTCCTCCTTGCTGGCACTTGTGGTTGATAACACTTGTGTATAAACCTACAGCAAATGGTTGCCAATATGCGAAAGCCGGCAGAAACCCTGTGTTTTCTAACTAAGAAAGTGGAAAAACAAATTTTGAAAAATATAAATTATTGTTGCTTCAGAGTTGCACTTTTAATCCATCATAAGCCAGATGCACATTCTTCGGCAATGTTTGTTCCTTATCCTTATGTTTTCCTATGAAGTGACTCATGTGCGTCAAATAAGCTTTTTCGGGATTGATTTCATCGATAATTTGTAATGCTTCGGAAACAGAAAAATGTGAAATATGTCGAGAATTTCGCAGAGCATTTAAAACCAAAATCCGGCTTCCCTTCACTTTTTCCAACTCAGAAGAGGTTATGGATTTTGCATCTGTGATATATGTTAAATCACTAATGCGATATCCCATAACCGGCATATCTTTATGATGCCATACTTGTATGGGTTGAAGTATTAATCCGTTATCAATTTCAAATCTTTTATTTTCAATAGTATGTACATCGATTTGCGGGGCTCCAAAATATCTTGTTTCGTTGAACATATATGGGAATTCCCTTTCAAGAGCTTTTATAACTCTTTCTGTTCCAAATACTTTTATTCGCTTATTAAGCAAATAATTAAATGCTCTGATATCATCCAGTCCTGCTATATGGTCACGATGTTCATGAGTGAAAATAATGGCTTCCAGATCATTTACTTTTTCCCGGAGCATTTGATAACGGAAATCGGGTCCACTGTCAAAAACATAATTTTTTTTGTTGACCGTAATCATAGCAGATGTGCGTAAGCGTTTATCATGAGGATTTTCAGATGTACATACCGCACAATCACAAGCAATTACCGGAACTCCTGTAGAAGTACCTGTACCTAAAAATGTCAGGGTTATATTGTTAGGTTCATTTTTCATCCGTTTATAATTTTGATTTTAATGATTCCCGCTGCAAGCGATGAAGCTTGCCATGATAAGCTAAATATCCGTCCGGTACGCACTATTTTTAGTTCCCTTATAATCATATCCGTGTGGGTTCCGCCAAACGATGGATCATGGCCCGGTTCATTCATTAATAAATTAGTTCCATGGTTTCGGATAAAGCCTGCAAAAATTTATTGGTGTCTGGCAGGTTTCCTTTAAAAAATTCGCGCCCTCGTATTTTTTTATGAAAATAGATTGTAACATCTTGATTTAAAAGTGGTGCAGATTTTTCAAACAACTTGAAACATAAATTAGAATGGTTGCCGTTAATCGGAGGCAGATGGAAAAATACTCCGCGTACACGTGTATCATTCCATTGAACATTAACAGCATAAATGCCTGGTGGTGGGATTAGTTTTTCTTTTTCTTCAATCCGTATTCCGTATGTATCAACATCTTTGCTTTTAAGCGGTTTACCACAATCTGCAACCGGGCCGATAATCATGTAAATATGATTCAGATAAGCGTTAGCGCGTTGAATATTACCTTCTGTCAGTGCTTTTCGTATTTTAGTTGAACTGACACTTTCATTCTGAATATCTTGTTCAGGTATTTCTTCAACTTCAAAACCATGCTGTTGTCCGATCTTGCGCAAAAAATCAAAATTGCCTTCGCGGTTATGTCCAAAGTAATGGTTAAACCCGACAATTATACGTTTTGCCTGTAACTTGCCAACCAGTACATCCATTATGAATTCTTCTGAGCTCACCTTTGAAAATGCTTCTGTAAATTCGATGATAACCAGATGATCTAATCCGGTTTCTTCCAGTACTTTGACCTTTTCTTTTTGTGATGATATCATTTTCAGTTCCTTGCCTTTTGTATCAGGATAAAGAACCTTTCGTGGATGTGGCCAGAAAGTAATCAATACGGATTCGCCGTCAATCTCGGCTGCAAGAATGTTTAACCGTCTGATAATAACTTTATGACCAATATGCACGCCATCAAATGATCCAGTTGTGACTACAGCATTTTTTACTTTTTCTGTACTTTTTAGGCCATAATGTATTTTCATAAAAAAATAGATTAATCGAATAACAAATTATTTAGCAAAAAAAGCAACTTTTTCAATGGATGTGATCATATCATATTCTTCAAGATATGCATGAGGCTGAACATTGATAGGAGTGGGTGTATAGTTAAGAATACCTTTCACACCTGCAGCAATCAGATCGTCTGCAACCTGTACCGACTGATCGGCAGGTACTGTCAGAATAGCAATGCTGATGTTTTCTTTTTGAATAATTTCCTGCATTTCATCAATATGATAACAACGTATTCCCGAGATCACTCGCCCAACTTTATCAGGGTTTACATCAAAGACTGCCTTTATGGTTAGCTTGGTTCTTTTTCCTTTCAGATAACCCATGATCGCTTTCCCCAGATTTCCGGCTCCGATAATGGCTACTTTTTGTTCTGTTTTACAGTCAATAATTTCACCAATGGATTTTACTAGTTCATTAATTTCATAGCCTTTTCGAAGAGTTCCGGTATGTCCGATCAGCATAATATCACGCCTCACCTGAACCGGAGTAATGTGCAGCAAATTTGCCAGTTCATGTGAGAAAATGTGCGTTTTCCCGTTTTCTAATTCTTTTAATAATACACGTCGATATTGACTTAAACGCTCTACTGTTTTTTCAGGCAGCTTTTTCATATTAATATAATTTTGATTGTTTTTATTTTTTGTTTGAAGCTTCTTCACCTGTATTAGTGTATGCCGGCAAGATTACGGTGAATGAACTGCCTTCTTCTGGCTTGCTGCATACATTGATATCCCCGTTATACATATCTACAAGTTTTTTTACAATAGATAATCCCAAGCCACTACCACTAATGTTTTTGGTCTTTTCATTTTTAATTCTTACAAACTCATTGAATAACTTTGCTTGCTCGGTTTTGTTCATTCCTATGCCTGTGTCTGACACTGTTATCGTCGCAAATCCTTTGTTCGCCCTGATATTACAATCCACTTTTCCGCCTTGCTTATTGTATTTGATAGCATTGGATATAAGGTTATTCAGGATAATTTCAAGCTCATCGGGGTCCGCTTGCATCTTAAGTTCATCGTTACCATGTAAATGAATCATAACATCTTTTTGAATGGCAAATGGTTTCATCATATCAATAGCTGAATTAGCAATCTTTACTATATCTGTTTTTGCAAGTTCCCGTTTCTTCTTGCCGGATTCGATCTGGGTCAGGTCAAGCATATCCATGATCAGCCCACGCATGCTTTCGGTTCGTTTCTTCAAACGGGTTATAATTTCATCATATTCATCCATTTTATTTCCAAACTCCCGGTTCTGCATCATTTTTATATAGCCTTCTATAGCATTTATCGGGGCTTTGAGCTCGTGTGACATCACGGACAAAAATTGAAAGCGGATTTGTTTCCCTTCTTTGTTGAGTTGGGAAGTCATTCGTTTCAAAAAAATATGGCGTGTCAGATTTTCCAGGGCTGCTTTTAGTTCCTGTGGGGTGAAAGGCTTTGGAACAAAGTCATAAGCCCCGTTTTTGGTTGCTTTTACTGCGACTTCAAGGGATGCATGTGAAGTGATCATGATCACATAAGTGTCATATTGTTTTTGATTGATGTATTCAAGAACATCGTTGCCCTGTATGCCGGGAAGTTTATTGTCCAGAAGTACAATATCCGTTTGATTATTGTTAATAAATGAGATAGCTTCCTCTCCGGTTGGGGCTGATTCTATATTATACCCGATGACATTATCCATGAATGGGTAGTCAACAGAAAATTTTCGTAATATGCGTTCAATCCCGGAACGAATTCCGGCTTCATCGTCAACAACTAAAACGGTTAGTTTTTCCATAAATTATATACTTCTGATCACGTTTTTATTTCGATTGTAATGAACACAAAAATACTATATCTTAAGCAGTTTATTTATTTCCCGATGCAATTGATCAGGACGAATTCCTTTTTCAAGATATAAATCGGCTTTTATCCACTTTCGTTCCGATTCCGAATGAAGGTCGAATGATATACCTGTCTCGGAAGCAACAGCAGTGGCAATGATTATGGGCATATCCGGATATTTTTGCCGTGCTTTGTAACATAATATGAAACCACTGTCGTCGTTTTCCATCATCAGGTCAAAAATAGCCAGATCGGGTTTTGTGGTTTTCAGAATTTCCTCAGCTTCTTTTTGGCTTTCTGCTGAGATGGTTTGAAAACCAAATTTTTTAATGTTGTGATCCAACTGAAAAAGATAGTCGGAATCATCATCTACCAGTAATATTGTTTTTCCTTCTTCCATGTTTTTCAGATCATTTATCGGGGTTTATGCTTTGATTTCTTTTGTTTGATATCGGGGAAGCGTAACTTTAAATGAAGTTCCTGTTGGGCCTTTTGCAGAGTCTGTATTGGATTCTACTGTTATTTTTCCGTGATGCATTTTTGCAATGCCGTATATGGTAGCCAGGCCAAGACCAGTGCCTTTGCCTATTCCTTTGGTCGTGAAAAACGGTTCAAATATCTTATCTATATTTTCCTGAGGAATTCCTTCCCCGGTATCATCAACGAAAAAAACAATATGATCATCATCATCTTCAAGTCTTATTTTAAGATTACCTCCATTAGGCATGGCTTCAATAGCATTTTTACAAAGATTGGATAATAGTTGAAGCATTTGTTCTTCATCTAATTCTGCCTTTTTGTTGGTGGTATTGCATTCTACTGAAGCAGAAATATTTTCAGGTATGATCAAAGCATTAATACTCTTTTGAGCTAGTTCTTCAGCATTTATCTCTTCATGTTTTACCTGGTTTTTTCGGGCAAAATTTAACAATCCGCCTACAATTTTTTTGCAACGGTCAGCCTGCTCGACAATTAGTTTAAGGTCATCGGAGAATTCTTCCTGTTCACCAACTTCTTCCATCAAAATGTTAGCGTACATTATGACTACTCCGAGTGGATTATTTAGTTCATGAGCAATACCGGCAGACAGTTGTCCCATAGATGCCAGTTTTTCGGATTGCTTTAATGCTTCACGGGCTGATTCCAGTTTCCTGTTGGAGTCATTGAGTTGTGAAACTGATTTATGTAATGATTCAATGGTATATGGCAAACACATTTCTGTTTCTGCCAAACCTTTACAGATAGCTACAGCGTGTTCTTCACACGTTTCATATCCACATGCACCGCAATTCAGATGATCTTTTGGGTCGTATTTTCCCATGGCCTGCAGTTGAGCAATGATGTCTTCCCTTGAAGGTAAAGGCATTCGTTGATCATTTTCGCGGAAGTTATTCGACATATCCAGCTTAAGATATTCCTGCATTTCTCTTTCCCACTGGGTTCTGTTTGTATTTTCAAGCTTGGACTTTACGTAGTTTTTTATGAAAGTCCTTTTAGCATAACGGTTTACGGATGAGGTCATACCTGCTCCCATGATACATCCTTCACAGCACAATAGCTCCAAATGTTCCTGGCGGAGAAGACCGGATTCAAATTCACGTATCGCTTCCTGAAAGTTTTGCCGTCCTTCTGCTACGATGATGTCTCCTTTGTAGAGATCATCATCCAGGTCAACAGCCTGTATAAGTCCGCGGCTTACAGGAAAGATGGCTCCTTTACCAGAAATGGGCGGATCAAAGCTGCTTGCTTCTGTATTGCCCGGTGTTACTTCATTGTATTCAAACATGTCGCGCAGTTCTCTAAATGTCAAGACTTCATCAATCTCTTCCGATTCATCTTTTTTAGCAATGCAGGGGCCAATAAAAACAATCTTTAACCAGTTTCCATATTTCTTTCTTAATACTCTTGCTGTAGCAACCATTGGGGAAACAATGGGCGACAGAGACTGAACAAGGTGGGGGTGATATTTTTCAATGAAGGATACAATGGCAGGACAATCAGCAGATATATATTTGTATTCCTCCTCATTTTCCATCATTTCCTTAAATGTATGCGCAACCAGGTCTGCTCCAAAAGCGACTTCATTAACATAATCAAAACCAAGGCCCCTGACCATTCCTGCAAATGTTTGATGATGAGGTAAAGACATAAACTCTGCCGGAAAACTGGGAGCTATTATAGCAGCAACCTTTTTATCAGAACTAAGTAATTGTTTAATGTGGTCAATGCTCTTTTTAAAAACTTTAGCATCCTGGCTGCAAACCTGAACACAATTGCCGCAAGCTATGCAACGTTCCTGTATTACTTCTGCCTGGCCATTGACAATTCTGATTGCTTTGGCCGGACATTCCCTAACACATGTATAACAACGTCTGCAGCGTTCTTTTAGTGTATATACAAGTTGATCGGAATTTATGTCTGCTGCTGTCATAAGTAAATATCCCGCTTTGTATAATTTGTATATAAGAGTTCTTTAATCTTCTCACTACCTGGTTCTGTGAGTAAATTCTGATATAGTCTTTTTATACCGGGATTTTTATATGATTCTTTAATTGATTCCTTGCTGTCCATGTCATAAAGTGTTTTATAACGCAATTTTAAATATTTCTCGTCACTACCAATAGGTTGACCTCCGCCGCCTATACAACCGTTTTTGCAGGACATGACTTCAATATAATGCAGATCATCACGTCCGTTTCGAATTTCGTGCAGTATTTTTTTTGCTTCAGTCTGGCCACTGACAACTGCAAAATTGATGATGCGTTTACCAATTTTAGCACTGTATTCCTTGCGACTTTTTAATCCTCTTAACTGTTTTATTTTGAAATTTTCGATATTGTCGTTTTCATAAAGATAATATAGCGTCCTGAGCAGAGCTTCTGATCCGCCTCCGGATACTGCTGTTATTTTGGCTGCAGAGCTTCGGCTGTTGAAAGGTGCATCAGGTTCTTGTTCCTCCATTTGGAGCATGTCAATTCCGTTGATGTTTAAAAATTCGATAAATTCTCTGGTCGTCATTACTGCATCTACTGAACTAACACCTCTGTAAGTCATTTCGTCTCGTTGAGCCTCAAATTTACGGGCTGTACATGGCGTAATGCTTACAGAATAAATGTTTTCCGGATTAATGTCATTGTGCTCAGACCAGTAGCGGTTGAGTAAGGTTCCAGTGATCTGTTGCGGCGATTTACAGGGTGATATTTTTTCAAGAATTTCCGGATTAAACTGTTCGGCATATTTTATCCAGGCCGGACAATCGGAAGAAAACAACGGAAGTTTTTCCTGGTTGTCAATTTTGTCTTTCAGGATAGTTGCTTCTTCCAAAATGTGTAAATCCGAAGCAAAACCAGTATCAAAAACCAGGTTAAATCCTGTTTTTTTCAATGCTGCAACTACTAATCCTATCAGGTCTTTTCCGGATTTGAAATCATATGTTCTGGACAGAGATACAGTCAACCCCGGATCAATTTGAGCAATAACTTTTTTGTCCGGATTATTGAGGGCGTCTTGAATTCCGGTTAAATGATTTTTTTCGTGCAATGCTCCGGTAGGGCACACCATGATGCATTGTCCGCAGTTGATACAACTGGATACATTAATACCTTGATTAAATGTAGTGTGGATGGCTGTATCGTCTCCCCGGTTGGCGAACTCCAGCGTTGAACAGGCTTGTAGTTCTTCACAGGTCCTTACACACCGCCCGCAAAGAATACATTTGGAGGGGTCACGTATAATGCTTGCTCCGGACATGTCCCTTTTTTTGCGAGAGCTGCGTGCTGGCAAAGTCCTCTCCCGGACATGTAAAACTTCAGCCAGTTTCTGTAATTCACAGTTCCCATTCCGTTGACAGTATAAACAATCATCCGGATGGTCTGCAAGAAGTAACTCCGTAATCTTTTTTCTTGTATGGATAACTCGAGACGAATGAGTTTTGATGTTCATCCCATCAACAGGAAAAGTTGAACATGCAGTTTTGAGTTTTTTCTCACCTTCAATTTCAACTACACACATTCTGCAAGCCCCGGTAGGTGTAAAGCCATCAATTTGACAGAGTGTAGGAATATTTATCCCGTTATCCCGCAAAACCTGTAATATAGTGCGGTCCGTTTCTGCCTTTATTGTGGTGTTATTTACTTTTATCTTGATTTCCATAATTACTTAATAAAAATAGCATTAAACATGCAGGCCTGCTGGCAAAGACCACAGCCAATACATTTGTTTTCAAAAATGAAATGCGGATGTTTTGGCAGTCCGTAAATTGCATTTGTTGGACATTTATCTTTGCATGCAGCGCATCCGACACAATTTTCCATATCAATATAAAAAGTTCTCAGATCGCGACAAACATTTGCACTGCATTTCCTTTCAAAGATGTGTTCTTCATATTCGGTGCGGAAATATTTCAATGTATCCAAAACAACATTTGGGGCATTTTCTCCCAGTCCGCACAAAGCAGTATCTTGTATAACCTCTGCTAAAGTTTCAATAGACATAATACCTTTAAACCTTTCCAGAGTTTGATTACCTGGTTCTTTTCCCGGGCGTTTGGTGACCTGGTCCAGAATGTGCAAGATGTTTTTTGTTCCTTCCCGGCATGTGATGCATTTTCCACAGCTTTCTTCTTTGAGAAAACCCATGTAATAGCGCGCCATGTCCAGCATACATGTATCACTATCCATAACAATCAAACCTCCTGCTCCTAATTTGAGGTTTTCTTGTTTTAAAGTGTCAATATCAATGATCGTGTCAGCCTTGTCTGAAGGTAAAATATGTCCGGAAGGACCACCGAATCCAAAGGCTTTCAGTTTCTTGTCTGGTGGTGTACTCCCTGCAATGATATTAATCAGATAATCAAATGTTTTTCCAAATGGTATTTCTGCAACGCAATTGTTGTTGACATGCCCTGTGACAGAAAAGACTTTTGTTCCGGCTGAACCATTAGTTCCGGTTTCCTTAAACCAGTTTGCTCCGTAACGAAGGATATCAGGAATATTAGAAATCGTTTCAAGATTATTGATAAGAGTGGGTTTTCCAAATAATCCGTTTTCAGTAGGATAGGGTGGGCGTTCACTGGGAACTCCGCGCTTGCCTTCAATGCTGTTTAACATTGCGGTTTCTTGTCCGCAAACAAAAGCTCCGGGAGAAACAAATAAGTTAATATGTAAGTTATATCCTGAATTGAAAATATTATCTCCCAACAGACCTGTTTCTTTAGCCTGTTCCAGGGCCTTTTTTAATCTGGAAATGACTAAAGTGTTTTCCCATGCAACATAAATATAGGCTTTACCTGCACCAATGGCGTAAGACAAGATAGCAATCCCTTCAATGACCCTGTGAGGATCACTTTCAGCAATAAAACATTCCAGAAATGCACCAGGGTCACTCTCAACACCATTACAAATAACATACTTTTGTTCTCCACCAGCCTGCATGGCTTTTTCAATCTTAATCCCTGTGGAATAACCCGAACCACTACGCCCCCTGAGATTACTTTCCTTAACAATTGACGCCACTTCGTCAGGTGTCAGATGATTGATGGCATGTATAAATGTATGGTAGCCTCCATGCCCGATATATTGATTGATATCTTCTGGTGATATCATACCGCAATTCTGTAAAACTCTTCTCTCCTGTAATCTGAAAAAATCCAGCTCATCAAGATAAGGCACATTTTGCCAGCTTGTATGCAGGTCATTTCTTATTTGAGCCAATATATCATCTTGTGGTACAATATGATTAAAAATATTATCTAATAAAGCTATTACTTTTTCTGCATAAATATTTTTGAACAAGATCTTACACATGCCAGGTAGTTGAACAGAAACAACAGGTTCAAGAGAGCATAATCCCATACCGCCTGAATATTCTAAATCGGCATCTGTTTTGCGTTCCTTCAGATATGATAAAATCGCTTTATGAGTGTGACGGGCTCCTGAAACCACGCTGGATGAGTTAATACAAACCGATATCAATGGCCTGGAAATACTTTCCCGGTTTATCTCGGCAGATAACTTCTTATATTTTTTTGAAATATCTTTTTCCGGATTTAGTGCAGTTTCGTATATATAATTTCTTATGTCTTCTTTATTGATCATTGCATTATTTCATGTTCTGGTATAAACTCAATATTTCATCCAGTGTTTTTTGGTTTACCCCGGTGTAAAATTCGTTATTAATTCCTATAACAGGCCCTTTATTACATGCTCCCAGGCAAGGGACGATTTCCAGGCTGAATTTTCCTTCTTTGTCTGTTTCTCCGTCTTTGATCGATAACCTGTTTTGAATGGCTTCAAGTAAAATTTTTGAATTATTCATGTGACAGGCAGTGCCCCGGCAAATACGTATATGAAATGTTCCTCCGGGATTATATCTGAATTGTTTGTAAAAAGTAATTACTCCGTGTATTTTTGTGGTTGGAATATTCATATTATCAGCAATTGCAGCAACTACTGATTTTGGGATGAAACCAATATGATTCTGAATGTCCTGTAAAATCGGAATAAGTTCACTGCGGTTTTTACCGTTATATAATTTGCTGATATTTGATATGTCTTGTTTTTTCATTTTTTTTGTTATGTTCCAGCGTTACAAATATAACAATCGGAAGTTGCGAAGACAAAATTTTATGTTATAAAAATAACACTGTTATCTTAGTAACAAATAACATAATTTAAACTGCAATTTATGAAAATTATCTAAAATACAGTAAATCAAATAAAAATAGGCTTGTGTTAAGTAGACTGTTAATAGGTGAACAATGCAATTTATACTGAGTCTATATTGTTTTATTTAGGATGTTGTATATTTACATGATGAAAGATAAAGGATTAATGTGTATGAAATAAGTGTTTATAAAAAGCGATTAACTGAAAAATATTTATAATGCTGGTTTTAGATTATGAATAAAAAAGAACAATATTGAAAATTAAATATGGAGAAAATAGAATTAACTATTTGTTTAGGAAGCTCTTGTTTTTCAAGAGGAAATAAGACTACGCTCAGGATAATTGACGATTTTCTCAAAGAACACAATCTGAAACAACATGTTCATTTCAGGGGAAATCATTGTTTTGGGATGTGTGAGGATGGTCCAATTCTGAAGATAAACGATCAGGTATTGAAACAGGTAAATGGAGAAAGAGCTGTAAAAGCGTTAAAAGCACATTTTAAAATTGATTAAAATATGGCTGGATCATCACAGAAATCTTTAATATATATTGATAATACTACTTGTGAGCAATGCTACGCATGTGTTAGGGTATGTCCTACCAAGGCTTTAAAGATATCAGTAGAAGAAGGCTATCCGGAATTAATGCCTGAGCGTTGTATCGGTTGCGGCCATTGTGTTACAGCATGCTCTCCCGGTTCGATAAGCTACCGGAAGGAAAAAGATAAAGTGCGTAAGCTTATAAAAGATAAAAAGAAAACTGCTGCTATTGTAGACCCTTCTATTTCAGGAGAATTTCATGATATTACCGATTACCGCAAATTTGTTGAAATGATCCGGGCACTGGGTTTTGATATTGTCAGTGAAATAGCATTTGGTGTTGATATAATTGCAGAACAGTATAAAGGATTACTCGAAGATTTTAAAGGGAAATACTATATAACGGCCAATTGCCCTGCAGTTGTACAATATGTTGAAAAGTTTCATCCGGAACTTGTTGATAATATGGCTCCCGTTGTTTCACCCATGATTGCCATGGCAAAGATTATGCGAAAACAATATGGTGGAGACCTGAAAATTGTATCTATCGGCCCCTGCATTGCTGCAAAACAGGAAGCATTGAGATATACCGGGGCCAGTAAAGTGGATGCGGTGCTTACTTTTGTTGAGCTGCGTGAGATGTTTGAAGAGGATGAAATTAAAGAAAGTAAGCTGGAGTATTCTGATTTTGACCCTCCCATAGGAAGAAAAGGGTCGCTTTATCCTATTAGCAGAGGCTGGCTTCAGGCTTGCGAAATGAGTGAGGATTTGATTGAAGGAAAAGTTATTACAGCTGAAGGCCAGAAAGATATGATCGATGCTGTTTTTCAGTTTAAAGAAAATGTAAATTTTATTTGCAGGAATCTGAATCTTTTCTATAACGAGGGCTGTTTAATGGGGCCGGGAACTTCGCGTAATGGAAAAAAATTCGTCCGTAGAACTCTGGTTACGGATTATGTGACTAAACGCCTGGAAACTATAAGTAAAGGTCAATGGAATGAGCATATGCGTGATTTTCTGCAGTTGGATTATTCCCGTGCGTTTAATAAAGATGATCAGCGCTTACCGGAACCTTCAGAAGAAAAAATCAATGAAATCCTAAAGATTATAGGCCAGGAAAGCAGTGATCAGCAAATGGGTTGTCAGGTTTGTGGATACCGCTCATGCCGTGACTTTGCTATTGCTGTGAGTAAAGGTATTGCACGCCCGGAAATGTGCCATACATATACAGCCCGAAAAAGCAAGCAATATATAGAATCGCTCAGGAAAACAAATAGGAAACTGGAAGAAACCCAGCAAGCCCTGGAGCTTTCGGAAAAAACTGCGCGAAAAGAACAGCAGCTTGCTAAAGAAGCGTCACAACGATCCACAACAATGCTAAAAAAATTACCTTCTGCGGTGGTTATTGTTGATGAAAACCTGAAAATTCTGGAGTCGAATGAGCAATTTATCGAAATTATGGGCGAAGAAGCCCGTGAAATTAATGATATAATACCGGGTTTGGTTGGGGCTGACCTTAAATCATTGCTTAGCTACAATATCCATAATTTGTTCTCTTTTGTCTTAAAAAACAATGAAGATATTATGAACAAGGATATTAAACTTGGCGATCGATTGTTTAATATGTCAATATTTACAATCAATAAACATAAAATTGTGGGAGCCGTCTTGCGTGATTTGTACCAACCTGAAGTTAGGAAAGAAGAGGTTATTCGAAGAGTAACTCATGTTATCGATGATAATCTGAATATGGTACAACAAATCGGATATTTACTTGGTGAAAGTGCTTCTGTTATTGAGAAAAAGCTCAGTACGATTATTGAGACATATAAAGATGAGGATGAAAAAAATAAAAACCAGTAATGAGTGATTCCTTTCATATAGAAGTAGACCATGAAAAAAAAGCCCATGAAGGTGAGCGTATTTGCGGAGATGTATTTGTAAACAAACGGGTGGGAGAGGAAAACCGCATTGTTACTGTCCTTTCTGATGGGCTTGGACATGGTGTAAAGGCAAATATACTGGCAACATTGACTTCCTCAATGGCATTGAATTTTGCTATTGAGCATAAAGATCCGGTAAGAATAGCAGAGGTTATCATGAATACGCTTCCGGTAGATGATGAACGCAAGATCAGCTATGCAACGTTTACCATAATCGATATAGAAATAAATGGTGAAGTAAGCATTCTGGAATATGATAATCCTCAGGCGTTTGTTATGCGTGCAAAAGAGATTTTTATGCCGGAATGGCAGTGCATTCTTATGGAAGGTGAAAACAGAGGTAAAGAGCTCCGGTATTGTCGTTTTTTGCCGCAAAAAGAAGATCGTATAATATTTGCTTCTGATGGAATCACACAGAGCGGGCTTGGTACGGATAATTACCCGTTGGGATGGGGAGAGGAAAACTGGCAAAAGTTTGTCCGGACAACAGTGGAGCATGAACCAGATGTTTCAGCATCTAAGTTGTGCCGTCGTGTTATTGCTAAAGCTGTGAAAAATGATGGTTTTATTTCAAAAGATGATACAAGTTGTGGTGTGATTTATTTCCGTGAGCCCAGAAAATTATTAATTACCACAGGGCCACCTTTTAAAAAAGAAAAAGACCGGAAACTGGCTGAAGCGGTCAAAAATTTCAAAGGTAAAAAGATAATCTCCGGTGCTACAACAGCAGATATTATCAGCCGTGAGCTGGGACTGGAAATTGAAGATGGCTTTGAATTCGAAGACCCGGACCTGCCGCCTGTTTCCTATATGGAGGATATGGACCTGCTAACTGAAGGAATCCTTACGCTTAGTAAAGTAGCTGAACTGTTAAAAAAATACGATAATAAAACCCAGTTAGGTAAAGGGCCTGCTGACCAAATCGTTAAATTATTGCGTGAATCTGATGAGGTGGATTTCATTATCGGAACACGTATCAATATAGCTCATCAAGATCCCAACCTACCTGTGGAACTGGAAATCCGGCGTACCGTGGTGAAACGTATTGCAAGCCTGCTGGAAAATAAGTTCTTGAAAAAAGTGAATATCCGGTTTATCTAGTGGCCCTCCATTAAGTTAAGTAAGCATTATTGCGTTTATTTGATTTGCCATATTATTTTTTTCTTTCTTTAATATTGTTGTCCGCTTAATTTTTATGAATCCATACTAGTGTTTTGTGAAATTCTTCGAGCGCCTTAGTGAAAATCCTATATTGCCTTTGTGATTATTTTTATACTACGAAGTAGCCTTTAGCCTGCATTGATTTCAGACCATCTGCTGCGTAGCGAAAGTCCCCGATAAATACGGGGAAAACTTTGAAGTAGGCTACTATATCTGCGACTTTCGATGCCTTGCATCTGACCTAAACTTAATGCATGAATAATACAGGTTAGATTTCTACCGCAAAGGAATTACTGAAGTGTCTTTTATGTAATGAATAGTAAATACCCGGATACTATAAAGCTCTGTAAAATGGCATTATGGTAGAAAATAATCACAAAGGAACCCAGCCATGACCCGCCGATTGGCGGGAACACACACTCGCATGATTATAATGAAGCTACAAATCTTTTGTTATTTTTGCATAAAAGCAAATAACAATGGACAAATCAGCGAAGAAAAAAATAGAAGCATTGCGGGAAGAGCTGCACCGTCATAATTATTTGTATTATGTGAAAGCTCAGCCTGAGATTACGGATTATGAGTTTGACATGAAGATGAAGGAACTGGAGAAGTTGGAAAAGGAATATCCGGAATTTGCTGATAAGAATTCTCCATCCAAGCGTGTGGGCGGTGATATTACGAAGGAATTCGCCACGGTGGTTCACAAGCGGCAGATGTTGTCACTTTCCAATACTTATTCGGAAGGAGAGATGCGCGATTGGGATCAGCGGGTGCGTAAAGGCCTGGGCGAAGATTTTCTATATACCTGCGAACTAAAATATGATGGGGTAGCTATCAGTCTGACGTATGAAAATGGTTTTCTTACAAGAGCTGTTACAAGAGGGGATGGTGTTCAGGGAGATGATGTCACAACTAATGTCAAAACCATTAACAGCATTCCTCTTAAGCTACGCAGTGATGATTATCCAAAGGAATTTGAAATTCGTGGTGAGATTTTGATGTTTCGCCAGCCATTTGAGGAATTCAATACCGAGCGTGCAAAGCAGGGGTTACAGCCTTTTGCTAATCCGCGTAATGCCACGGCTGGTAGTCTTAAGTTACAGGAATCCAGTGCTGTGGCAAAGCGTCCATTGGAATGTTTTTTATACAGCCTTGCCGGAGAGGAACTCCCATCGGTTTCGCATTATGAGAATCTTCAAAAAGCCAGGAGTTGGGGCTTTAAGATTCCGGATTATATCGGGCGTTGTGAGAATATCAATCAGGTTTGGGATTTTATTTCTGAATGGAAAGAGGCTCGCCCTGATTTACCCTTTGAAATTGATGGTGTGGTCGTAAAAGTGGATAATCATAAGCAACAAGAAAAACTGGGCTATACAGCTAAGTCGCCACGTTGGGCCATTGCTTACAAATTTCCGGCAGAGCAGGCCTCAACTATTCTGGAATCTATCGCTTACCAGGTTGGTCGCATTGGCACAGTTACTCCGGTGGCCAATCTTAAACCGGTGCAGTTGGCCGGAACTACCGTAAAGCGAGCTTCACTGCACAATGCTGATATCATTGAACAGTTGGATGTGAGACTTGGAGATACAGTATTGGTGGAAAAAGGCGGGGATATCATTCCAAAAATTGTAGGTGTCAACAAACAGAAAAGACCTGAAAATGCTCAAAAAGTAAGCTTTATCGAACAATGCCCGGAATGTGGAACAAAGCTTGTGCGTTACGAAGGTGAAGCTGCCCATTATTGCCCGAATGACCAGGGATGTCCGCCACAAATCAAGGGCAAAATTGAACACTTTATTAGCCGCAAGGCTATGGATATACTTAGCCTGGGAGAAGGAAAAGTGGAACTGTTATTTGACAGGGAAAAAATTCACAATGCAGCAGACCTTTATGACTTGTCCTTTGATGACCTTATCGGTATTGAGAAAACGTACAGGGATGAATTAACGGGAAAAACCCGTACAGTCCAGTTTAAAGAAAAAACTGTAAAAAATATCCTGAAAGGTATTGAAGATTCCAGGGATGTTCCGTTTGAACGCGTACTTTATGCATTAGGTATTCGATATGTGGGACAGACTGTGGCTCGAAAACTGGCAACACACTTCCAGCGTATGGATAAATTGATGCAGGCATCCAAAGATGAATTGCTGGATGTTAATGATGTGGGTGAACGTATTGCCGAAAGCGTGCTGGAATATTTTTCCGATTCTGGCAATCAGAAAATGGTGAATAAATTGCAGGAAAAGGGCCTAAATATGGCTGTGAAGGAGAAAAAAAAGCAGACTGATAATAAGCTTGGTCAAAAACGATTTATTGCCAGTGGAAAACTGCAAAACTTTAACCGGGAAGAGATCAAAGAAGCTGTCCATAATAATGGCGGGATTTATGTTTCGGCTATTTCCCCAAAGCTTGATTATCTTATTGCCGGGGAGAATATTGGGCCAAAGAAACTGGAAAAGGCTAAGAAACTTTCAATTCCGGTTATTTCTGAAGAAGATTTTTTGAATATGATTCAGTAATGTCTTAGTTAAATATCCTGGAGATAAGGTCATCTGTTACATCTTCCGGACCATAAAATACCAACTCGTTGTTTTCTTTGATGATCCAGGTATTCCGTCTACCGAGATAAAACCATTGAAGAGCGAAATGTTCTTTTTTGACGAGAATTATTTTGTCATCATTCACTTGCTTAAAATGATGTGAGTTCGTTGTGTGCTCCTTGATTATTTCTATCCAGTTATTGGCGATGGAGTCCACAGGGATACTTTTTCTTTTGTAATGATCGCTGGCTACTGGCAATATAAATGCCAGGATAAGCACGATGGAAATAATTGAAATGACTGTATTATTTTGCAGTGGAACTTCATATCCTGAAAAATAGAACAGTAGGACAATCATAGCACTGATGAAAACTAAGACTATAAGTGCATTTAATACGCGATTCCAGTATTTCATGATTTATGTTAATTTAATAACGGTAAAGGTAAGAGAAACAATTAACCAGTCAAATTCAGGATAAAAAAGATAAAAAAAACGAGCCACAATGGCTCCTTTTATATGATTTATCCAGTTTCTCGATTAGTGATCATCATCCGGCCAGCCGGTGCGTTTGTAGCCACTTATTTCAAAAGTGCCGCTGTATGCTGTATCTATGACATTGCCTGATGTGTCTACAGCCAGTTCGTCATAGGTAACCATCATATAGATGCTGTCCGTTTTGTTGCCAGCATTCGTGGTATACTTATCTTCCCAGAATTTTCCGTCTGTAATATCCAGTTTCACGATAGAAGTATCGTTATAGGTATATTCGAAATCCTGTACATTGAAGGTAAGGTTATCCATATTTGCGTTTGCAACCACGGGAATCATTGAACCTGCTCCGTTAACCATGATAACAGGTTCTTTGATAAGAATGTGTTTACCATCGTCAGCCGCTGTATTAGTTAGCGTCAAAAGATGATAATCTGCAACCATTGTTCCACCCATTGAGTAAGTAACCCAATATTCACCGTTCAGTGGAAAGGTAGAGGTTGTTTCCATTTCAGGCTCATCCATTGTCTCACAGGCGAATAATGCCGCAAGTCCAAGAATGAGTGCAAAAATTAATATTTTTCTATTCATAATTATGTGCTTTTAAAGATTAACTATTGTAATACCCATTCTAAAGTAAATATATATCCATAACCCTGAATACCAAGTGTATATTCCAGCTTTGTGGCTGAATATGTGCCTGGCGTTTCCAAAACAGGACCAAATGGCGAACTGGTACTGAGAACAATGAGGTTACCTTGTCCGATATCTACAATTTTACCTGGAATTGGATATGGAGGGCCATAACCAAAGACATCCGTACATTCGTAAAGGCCGTCTTTAACTTTGGAAACGGACATGTTAGCATCTCCGTAATAGCCTCCGAAATAGTTACCACTTAAATCAGTAGCCGTAAGATCGCCATCATAGACGACCACGGTTCGGGTGATACTTTTAGAGAACCCGTCGCTGTTTGTGGCCGAGTAGTTAATGGTGTAAACACCTGTTTGAGTTTCATCCACAGTGCCTGTAGTGGTCACCGTGATTTCATCTCCACCCTCAAAAGCTTTAACGCCGGGTTCTGAGTATGCGGTTCCCAGCTCGAGGAAGTAATACTCAGGGCCTGTCATTTCAAATTCGGCGAATTTTGTGACCTTGGAAATCCCTTCGGTTTCCTTTTCACAACTCGCGAAGAGAAGGACAAAAGCCAATAATAATAAACTGCTGTATTTTAGTTGTTTTTTCATAACAATTTCGTTTTTGGTTAATGGTTTCAATTAATCCTGATCCCACCAAACCGGTACAGTTACAGGTACCTGAGCTGGTGTGTTTGTATTAGCCTTTCTTTCTGAATCGGGGAATAGCAGACGAAGCAGGAAGTCGGTACCCAGTGCATTATCTACCGGAACGGTGAAAAAATCGGGATAACCGGTTCTTCTCCATTCTGTCCAGGCTTCCATGCCCTGGAATCTGGCCATTGCAGCCCATTTTTGAGTTATAATGGCTTCCAGTTGCTCAGCTTCGGTTCCTGAAGCGGGATATTCATATGCCCCACCTGAAGCAATGAATGATGATCCGTCAAGACCATATTGTGCAAAGGCTGCCATAACACCATTTTCATAGTGTGTTTGGGCACTTCCGCCTAATCCATATATCAGCGCTACTTCGGCTTGCAGAAAATGACTTTCTGCTGCTGAGATGAATTTCACAGGATCTGTTGGTTCCAAATGGACAACAGAAATATCATCAGGGTCAATATCAGAAGTTGGTGCGTTATGACTTCCCTGTGGCATAGCTGTGTACGTTCCGTTTACGGATTCGTTGTAAAGCTCCTGTAAGCGGGGATCAGAGTTTGGAGCCAGGAAGGAGTCAACCATAGTTTCACTGGCGCGAAGGTTATTCGGTGTGTTTAACTGGCGACGGTCCATTTCATAAAATGGATTACTCTTACTGTCTTGATCAACAAAAACATCCATTTTAGCATCTATAGCCAGAAATTCGGCTCCCTGGTTATACATATCGGTAATGCCGTTTTCCGCAATTGTTGGATTAGCATAACGCTGACGAAGATAGAACTTTAACTTAAGTGTATTGGCAAAACGAACCCATTGATCGAGATCACCATTAAAAATGAAATCTTTATCACCCGGGTTAGTAACTGAACTTGCCGTTAAGTTTTTACCCAACGCATTATCAACATTGCTAATTAAATCGTCATATACAAAATCACCATCATCAAAGGCTGGGTTCAGGTTATCTGCACCTTGTAATGCTTCCGAATATGGGATTTTGTCATAAAGATCCACCAGTACCTGATAAGTGTAACTTTCCAGCACAGTGGCCATCAAATAGTAACTCCAGTTTGAGTTTGCTGATGATTTTTCTTTTACATCTTTGAAATCATTCAAAGCACCGGAATAGAGCTCTTCCCATGCAAAACGGTCGAGATCATCCGGGCTGAGGTTAAATGATGAATAGTTTTTATACTGGTTGGCAGAGTTTGCCTGTGTCCAGTATTGGCTCCAAATTCCTCCGGCTAGAGCATAGTTACCGCCAATGACTCCGGCCATCGAAGCTGTTGCTGCCGGGAAGATTTGTCCTGCCGTAGCCTCAGTTGCATTGTTAGGGTCATCATTCACATCCAGAAAATCTTTTTCACAACTGGCGAACAGACCGACAATGAGGCTTGCTATTATTGTTAATTTTAATATTTTCTTCATAATTTTCACTTTTTTAGAATGTTACATTTAAATTAAACCCGAATGATCTGGCTGTTGGGGCACCGGCAAATTCACCAAAAGCGCCAAAGAGATCATTACCAAATGTAGACATTTCAGGATCAACAAAGTTGTTTTCTTCCGGTGTCCAAATGATCAGGTTTCTGCCATACAGACCGAAACTGGCTGTGCTGATAGGTGTTTTAGAAAACCACTTATCCGGCAGATTGTAGCTAAACGTAATATCCCGTAGTTTTAGGAATGTCTTATCCAAAACATGCTCCTGAGACATCATGTTGTTGTCTGTTTGGTTCCAGTAGGTGAAAATATTAGCACGATCAATTTGAGCCGTATTTTCTACGTAAGTATCCGGAATTCCATCACCATCTGTATCAAATTCCTGAACCGAATTAGGAACAATAAATGGTTCACGGTCATTGTATGTAGTTTTTGTAGCATTACCTACAAAATAGTTAATACGTGCTGTATAAGCATACATGACACCACCTTTTCTGTAATCAACAGAAAAACCAAGATTGAAATCTTTATATGTAAAGGAGTTATTTAATCCCATGGTGTAATCGCGTTCTGCTGTTCCGTATTCTTCTTTATTTTCAGCAGTTTTGGGTATACCGTTGCTGTTTACAATTATTTTGCCATCATCTGTTTTCTTAGCAACTTCACCATAATAAACACCAATTGGTTTACCTTCTTCAGCAACAAAGTCGATACCATAAGCACCGTTAATAACTACCTGATCAAGTCCTTCCGGTAATTTGACAACTTCGTTGTTGTTTTTGGCAAATGTGTATGTAATATCCCAACGGAAGTCATTAGTCTTAATCGGTGTTCCTTTCAACTGCAATTCCACCCCTTTGTTAGTAACTTCACCAAAGTTAAGTGTTTGCGATCGGTAACCTGTACTGGAAGCCAGTGGAACCTGGAATATCTGTCCATCTGTTGTTCTGTTGTAATAAGCAAAGTCAATGCCTAAACGGTTATCTAAGAAACGGAAGTCAGCACCAAGTTCAAATTCTGTTGTAATCTCCGGTTCCAGGTTTGGATTACCAATCAGGTTGGAAACTTCAAATGCATTTACACCACCGAGAGGAAAGTTGAATTCACCAAATCCGAAACGGACGTTGGATGGAATAATAACCGAGTTGATCAGATAAGGTTGTGCATCATTACCTGTACGTCCCCATGCAACACGTAATTTCATATAATCAGAAAAATCTTGTATTGCCGGAACAGCGTCAGATAGGATAAACCCTATTGTTGCTCCCGGATAGAAGAAAGAATTGTTATCCTCCGGCAATGTTGAGGACCAATCGTTTCTGGCCGTCATGGTGAGAAACAGGTAATCATTAAAAGCTACTTCAGCCTGTCCGTAAATACCATAAAGCCTTCTTTGTTCAATATAAGTATCGGCTTGTGGATCTTCGCTACTGTTAGCCAGGTTATAGAAGTTTGGTATATCCAGGCTGGTTACTTCGGAAGTATGACGTTTAAAATAACGACTGTTCACATTCCATCCTGCAATACCACCAATTTCCCAGGTGTCATTCAATCGTTTGGTGTAATTCAGTGTCAAATCACTGTTGAGCTCTTTTTGTCTGCTTGATTGTTCAATTACATTTCCAAAGATGTCTTGTTTTGTGGAATTTGGCGATCCATCATCAGGTTTAGCCATGGCATTCCAGATTTTGATCGAGGTAGCGTTCACATCTTCCCCGATTCTCCATGTTACGTTAAGATTATCGTTGATTTTGTAATCTGCTGTAAAGTTACCGTATACACGATCGTTGCCTAGCTCATTTCCATTTTCGTTAATAATGAAATATGGATTCGTAGCATAAGGTGTATAGAAGTTGTTGATATTATAAAATTTATTAGTATAGTCTTCCATATCCACAATGCTAAAGTCACGAGGAATCTGCATGATATCCTGGAATAATGTAGCCGCATCACCACCTTGTCCGGCAGCAATTGTTTTGGCATCTCGTCTAATGTAATTGATATTACCAGTTAATGTGAAGCGGTTGCTAGTTACACTACCTTTAATAGTGAATGCATTACGATTCAGCATATCATTGTTAGTCGGAACATATCCATTACTATTAGTGTTACCATAGGAAGCATAGAAGGCACTATTTTGTCCTCCGGCACTGACTGCAACGCTGTTTTTATAACGTTGGCCTACATCGAAAAACTCACGAAGATTACCTTCCTGTGCTTCAAAAGGCTTGAGTAACCTGGAGTTATCAACGGTATTTCCCCAAAGGCGTTGTTTTCCGTCAAAGTGAGGTCCCCAGCTACCATTCTCATTGGAAGCCCATAAACCACTCCAGCCTTGACCGAATGTGTTTTGCAACTGTGGAAGACGAAGAGGTGTTGTAAATGTAGAACTTGTTGAGAAATTCACTTTCAGAGGTTGATTTTTTGAACCACTTTTAGTTGTGATCATGATAACTCCGTTAGCAGCCCTTGAACCGTAAAGTGCAGTCGCAGCAGCACCTTTCAGGACATTGATGGACTCAATGTTTGCCGGATCAATAGCGCTTGCACCATTACCAAAGTCAAGCTGGTTATTCAGATCATTACTCTGAGCATTGGAACTGTTTGTAATTGGTGTACCATCAATTACATAAAGAGGTTGGTTATTACCGTTGATGGACGAATAACCCCTTAAAATAACACTTGATGAAGCAGTTGGTTGACCTGATACACTGTTGATGTTAACACCGGCAATTTTACCTTGCAGTGAAGTAATTGCATCTGGTGTTTGTGTCTTGGTTAATTCCTCCGAACCAACTTGTGAAGTAGCATAACCTAATTTTTTCTGAGATCTTCTGATTCCCAGTGCTGTTACAACAACTCCTTCGATGTCCCTGGCTTCTGCCAATAAAGTAACATTGTAAACATTGGAAGCGGTGATCGGGACAACTTTGGTCTGATATCCGACAAAAGAAAATCGAAGGGAATCAGCATCCTCCGAAATCGTCAGGTTAAAAGACCCTTCAGCATCAGTGGTCGTACCGACTGTTGTACCTTGAACAACAACTGAAACACCGGGCATAGTAGCCCCGTCTTCATCGGTAACTGTACCAGTGATTGTCCGGTTTTGTGCCTGTAATACTTGTAAGCCTAAAAATAGTAAGCCTACAAGTAGAAGCGTAATTTTTTTCATAAGAACTGGATTTAGTTAGACAATTAATGTTTGGGATAAAATTAATAATAATTTAACGCATGGCAAGGAATTATCCATTAAATTTTTTAACCATTATTCTAATCCAGTTGTAAATAATTAGTTTATATCAATGTAAGGCAATGTTTTTTAGCCTTTATTTTAGCGATTATCAGTATTTATGGAATAGGTTTATATGAAATGGATGTAAAATAAAGACTTGTTTTTTGTGGTTGAAAAGTTGTTGAATAAATATTATAGAAATGTACTTTTTAAGGTGTAATTATGGCAATCGGACAATGAAAACACCAAAATAGTAATAAAAAAAAATACGTTATAAAAAAAAGCACCTTCAAAATCATTTTTTGAAGGTGCTTTAAGTAACTGCCTGTTATGAATAATTAAGCAGATTATAGTTTGTTCTCAACCATATTTACAATTTCGCTTTCTGTCTTTTGCGCTTGTTCGTATATCTTGTTTGCTTCCTTTAGGATTTGATCGATAAACTTTTTATCTTCAAAGTCTTTTGTGTTGATTTTCACATTAAGGTAAGCACCCCTTACAGCGGCCATTGCACAAATAGCGCCAACGCCGGCATCGGATATGGAGCTTTCCATACCTTTTTCAGCCATGGCTTTCATGATTTCCATGGATTCGAATGATGTTTTCATGACTCGATAAGGGATTTCAATAGCATACTTTGTTGCTTCATTAATAGCTTGCTGTCTGGCTTGCTTTTCCTTCTCTGATTTTTTCGGCAGTCTGAAAGCATGAATTATTTTATTAAATGCATTTGTATCTTCATCCACCAGGTAGAGTAATTCATCTTTCTTTTCCTGTCCTTTTTCAGCGATTACCGAAAATTCTTCCCAACGATGATCCCATCCTCTTTTGTGTGAGGATAAGTTCGCAACCATGGTTCCAAGAGAAACTCCAAGTGCACCTACGTATGCTGAAATAGAACCACCACCCGGTGCCGGGCTTTCGGAGGCAGTCTCGTTTGCGAAATCAGTTAATTGCATATCAACCAACTGATCCTTACTGTCTTCTTCCATTATATATTCAATGATCTTTTCTTCCGGTTTAAATTCAGTCAGATCATCAAGCCCCATGGATTTGACAGCAATCTTGATCAGCTCGTCCTCGGATACACCCAGAGAGCGTTCTTGCTTGTGCAGGAAGTATTTTCCGGCATCAAGCATGGCTTTTTTAGGAATAAGTCCTACTAATTCTGAGCCGGTAACCCTTATTCCCCGCTTGGCGGCTTTGTCAGCAACTTCATCAAATGCTTCATGAACAGATGTGATACTGATGTTAGTCAGGTTCATTGAGATTTGAGCAATTCCGTATTCTTCAATATACCAGCCAATTGCTTTTACTGCTTTTAAGGTTCCGGGTATCCATACTTTATTTTCGTTTTCATCCAACACGGGCTTTCCGGTAAGTTTACCACCTTCGCGTTTCACACGTCCCTTTTCACGGACATCAAACGCGACAGCATTGGCACGGCGTGTGGAGGTGGTGTTTAAATTAACATTAAAAGCAACCAGGAAATCACGAGCACCTACTGCAGTAACTCCTGATTTAGCATTAAATTTAGCAGGCCCGAAATCCGGTTTCCAGTTTGGGTCGGCCAGTTTTTCTTTCAGCCCTTCATATTCTCCTTTTCGGCAATTAGCCAGGTTTTTGCGCTCTTCTTTATAAGCTGCATGCTCGTAACAATAAACAGGAATATCCGTTTCTGTACCGATGCGTTTTGCCAGTTTTCTGGCATATTCCACTGTTTCTTCCATACTGATGTTGGAAACAGGAACGAATGGACAAACATCAGTGGCTCCAAAGCGTGGATGTGCGCCCGAATGTTTGCTCATATCAATTAATTCGGATGCTTTTTTTACCGCCTGAAAAGCTGCTTCGCTTACTGCTTCGGGAGTACCCACAAAAGTAACAACCGTGCGGTTTGTATCTGCACCGGGGTCAACATCCAGTAAATTTACATCTTCTACTTTTTCAATTTCATCGGTAATCTGCTTTATAATACTCATGTCTTGTCCCTCACTGAAATTCGGGACACATTCAATAATTCGTTTCATATATCAATGGTTTTTTTCGTTATTGACTATTGTTTTGCCTTCTATAATGGTTTGCTTTACTTTGTTTGCTCCATAATAATAAGGTAAAAACTCATAATTCGGAATGTTTTTAGTGATGATCAGATTGGCTTTTTTACCTCTTGTTATTGTTCCGAGTTCATTTTCAACGCCCATAGCATAAGCTGCGTTATGCGTTATTGCATTAATACTTTCTTCCGGTAACAACCGATATTTAATTGATCCCAGAGAGAGTATGAATTGCATATTCCCTGATGGTGAGGACCCTGGGTTAAAATCTGAAGCCATTGCTATGGGCAGACCGGCAATGATCATTTTTCTGGCTGGAGCATAGATTAATTCAAGAAAGAATGAAGCACCCGGCAATAAAGTCGGCATTGTAGCGGAATCTTTTAATACAGCAATTTCTTCGTCACCCGTGTATTCCAGGTGATCAACCGAAAGAGCATTGTGTTTAACTCCGGTTTGTATTCCGCCGGAATAATCCAGCTCATTAGCATGGATTTTCGGAACAAGTTCGTATTTTGCCCCGGCTTCCAGAATACGTTCCGTTTCTTCAACGGTAAAGAAACCTCTGTCACAAAAAACATCTATATAATCAGCCAAATTCTCTTTCGCAACAGCCGGTATCATTTCATTGATTATAAGATCGACATATTTACCCTGATTTTGTTTATACTCTGGAGGAACAGCATGAGCACCCAAAAAATTTGCTTTTATCGTTAGGGGACTGTCTTCTTTCAATCGCTTTATGACTCGGAGCATTTTTAACTCTCCTTCTGTTGTTAATCCATACCCGCTTTTGATCTCTACCGCTCCCGTACCATAGGATGCAATTTCATTAAGCCGCTGCATAGCTGATTCGTATAAGTCATCTTCCGATTTTTCAATGATCTTGCGTGCTGAATTCAATATCCCTCCGCCACGTTTGGCTATCTCCTCATAGGATAAACCTTTTATCTTATCGATATATTCGATTTCCCGGGTTTCCGGAAAGACAATATGCGTATGAGGATCACAAAATGCAGGCATGACTAATGAGTCTGATGCATCAATTGTTTTATCAAAATTGGCTTCAGATAGTTCTGACATTTTGCCATAGTCAGTGATTTTGTCATCGTCTATTATAAGATATGCATCATTAAGAGTTGACAATTGAGCCATATCTGCACCTGCTACAAATCTTTGCGGACTTTCATCTGTCAGCAGTAATTGCTTTATATTGCTAATTAATGTTTTCATGTTAAATTAAACCTTTTTGATATGGATTACGAAAATATAAAAATCTGATCAAATGCTATGGAAATCATGCTTATTTCTTTTGTATTTTTGTCAGGTGTATACAAGCTTAGGAGACGTTTTATGCGGAAATTTCTTACTTTTTTTCTAATTATTATTAGCTGTAGTGTCTTGCTTCCCAGACCTGTATCAGAGGATCATGCAAAACTTGCTACATTAAGTTTTTTTCAAAGTATTGATAAATTTGCAGCAAATGATGGAATTGATATTGTGGAAACAAATTATCTGACTCATCAAAACGATACAGTAATATATCTGTTTCATATACGAGGAGGGGGTTATATTTTCATTTCAGGTGATGATGCAGCTTATCCCGTATTAGGATATGGTTTTACGGATATTCCTTCATGGACGGATGCACATTCAACTGTGAAAGGCTGGATGGGAAAAAATTTGGGCGAAATAGCCTATATTCGGAAGCAAGGATTAAAAGCGGATCAAAAGATTAGGCGTCAATGGAACGATCTGTTACAAGGGAGATATCGGCAGCTTTCCACTACAGCAGATCCGTTGCTTATGTCTACCTGGAACCAAAACTGGCCATACAATGAGTTTGCGCCAGCTGATCAGTTTGGTCCCGGTGGAAGAGCGCTTGCCGGATGCGTAGCTGTTAGTATGGCTCAACTGATGTATTATTACCGGTATCCGGATTCAGGAACCGGAAGTCACGGCTATTATCATTCGCAATACGGATATCTAAGTGCGGACTTTGGAAACACCCAGTATGATTTCAACAGCATGGTAGATGATTTAGGCGGTAAAACCAATTCAGCAGTTGCTACTTTGCTGTATCATTGTGGTGTAAGCGTTGAAATGTATTTTTCTGCCAACGGTTCAGGGGCATCCATGTATAACGTAAAAGCGGCAATGGAAAATTATTTTAACTATGCTGATTCGGGTAGCTATTATGCTAAAAGTTCATTTTCTGATTCCCAGTGGAAAAGCATGATCAGAAATGAAATAGATCATAAACGTCCGATGATGTATGCGGGTTATCCTCAAAATGGTGCCGGTCATGCTTTTAATATTGATGGATACCAGGGAACCGATCATTTCCATTTTAACTGGGGATGGTCGGGTTCTTATGATGGCTATTACTATTTGTCTGCACTTAATCCCGGTTCAAGCGATTTTACCTATGGGCAGGCAGGATCTTTTCATGTTGTTCCCGGAAGTAATTATCCGCAATTTTGCACATCGGCAAATCAAACCCTAACATCGATGCGAGGTACATTTGAGGATGGCAGTGGACATTATAATTACCAGAATAATACCAGTTGTTCATGGCTGGTCGAGCCAGCCGATCAGGTTTCTCATATTGAGTTGTCGTTTGATAAGGTAAACCTGGAAAATGGGAATGATACCATAAAAGTATATGATGGTTCGGATTCTTCCGCACCAATAATTGCTGTTATTACCGGAGACAGTATTCCACCAGTGATTAGTTCAAGTGATTCCACCTTATTTATTGTATTTAATACCAACAGCACAGGCACAGCTTCCGGGTTTCATGCTTCATATGAGGCTTTTTCACCGATATACTGTCAGTCGATGAATGTCCTGACAGCTCCTTCCGGAACTTTATCAGATGGATCAGGCACTTATCCATACAACAACAATAGCTTTTGTAAATGGTTTATTCGCCCGGCATCTGCTACAAGAATCGAGGCTGATATAACCCTGCTGGATACCTATGATTCCCATGATTTCATTGCAATATATGATCCGGCAACATCACCGGGGACCTTACTGGGAGAATATTACGGTAATACGCCACCTTCCCAGGTAATTTCCAACAGTGGTGAAATGCTGATAGTGTTTTCAACAGATGGGAATAATGTTGCGGATGGTTTTGAAATTAGTTATTCTTCTGATGTAGTTCCGGTTGAGGAACTTGCCAGGGATGACTTAAAAATATATCCAAATCCATCTACCGGTAAGGTTAATATTCGGATTCCGGATGCCACCATTTTTGATTCATTTGAAATTCGAACGCTTGATAGTAGGAAAGTTGCAGAGAATCAGCTTGTAGATGGATTTGAATTAGACTTACCTGCCGGGGTCTATTTCGGTATATTAAAAGGACCTTTAAATTCAGTAGTCAAAAAAATCATAGTGACAAAAAATGGCCGCTAATACTTTTGGGAGCATATTACAATTCACGAGTTTTGGAGAATCACATGGACCTGCCATTGGAGGAGTACTGGACGGGCTGCCACCGGGTTTGATCATTGATTATGAATTTATAAAAGACCAATTAAAACGTCGAAAACCGGTTTTTAAACAAGGTGGTACTTCGCGCCGGGAAGATGATGATATCGTATGGTTATCTGGTATTGTAGAAGGAAAAACAACCGGAGCTCCTCTGGCCTTTATGATGGAAAATAAAAACTATCAGTCCAAAGATTATGACGAATTAAAAGATGTTTACCGGCCGTCTCATGCAGATTATACTTATGAAAAAAAATATGGAATCCGTGATTACCGTGGTGGAGGACGATCATCGGCCAGGGAGACAGCTACCAGGGTTGTGGCCGGATCAATTGCACAATCGGTATTGAAAACTTATGGGATTGAAATATTATCCGCAGTTACACAAATAGGAGACGTTAAAGCAAGTAAAAGCCTGGCCGGTATTACAAAGGACAAGATGTATCATTTAAAATATGGTTTTTTGGATGACAATCAAATTGACCGGATTGATCATTTAATTGAAAGCCTTCGTCAGGATAATGATACAACGGGTGGTGTGATATCGTGTGTTATCCGGAATGTACCGGTTGGTCTAGGTGAGCCGGTTTATCATAAATTACATGCAGACCTTGCATCAGCTATGATGAGTATTAATGCTGTGAAAGGGTTTGAATATGGTGAAGGGTTTAAATCTGCAGGCCAAAAAGGGTCTGAGCATAACGATGCTTTTGTCACGAAAGATAACAGGATACAAACCGAAACAAACCGTTCCGGTGGTATTCAGGGCGGGATTTCCAATGGTGAAGAAATATTATTCCAGGTAGCTTTTAAGCCTGTTTCATCCATTGGCAAAAAACAGAGAACAACTGATAAGAAAGGTGAAGAAAGGGAAATAAAAATTACTGGTCAACATGATGTATGTGTTGTTCCGCGTGCATTACCTGTTGTTGAGTCTATGGCAGCAATGGTCATTGCTGATCATCTGCTTTGGGCAAATGTGGGTAAAATATCATAAGCTTATGGTTTTTACGTTATGAAGCCGATGGTTTAAATGTTGATTGAATTTTAAAAAGATAACAAAACTTATGTACTTACGGGTATTCTTTTTATTAATAATATTTACAGGGATGAACATTCATATATCTGCCCAGCGTACATGTGATGTGGACATTTCAAATAAATCCCGGCGTTACCATGAAAAGGGAAGGAAAAAATACCTGGACGCGGATTTTAATAAAGCGTTGGAATATCTTGATAAGGCAATAAAGGAATCTCCGGAAAACTATAATGCACATTTGTTGAAAGCTTATATCAACATAAATCCACAAAACCGCCGGGGTAGCATTCAGTCTGCTGCCAAAAGCTTTAAGGCTGTAGCTGAAATATGTCCTCAGGCTGATATTAAATGCTATTATTATTTGGGTGAAATATATTATGGGAGAGAAGAATGGGGAAAAGCAGCTCAGTATTATGATAAATTCCTGACAAGTGACCTGGAAGAACAAAAACGTGTTACCGACAATGATTTTGAGCATGCCCAAAAAATGTTTAAAAAAGCACGCTTTAATAAGCAGATATTTTCCAATGAAGTTCCTTTTGACCCTAAACCAGTAAAAGGAGTTTCAACGCCTTTGGATGAATACCTGGCCATTATTTCTCCGGATCATGAAAAAATGTTCTTCACAAGGAAAACGAAAGTACAAAAACGAGAAAATGTTTGGGATTCGGGAAATAGTTACACGGAAGAGTTTATGCAGGCTAGCCGAAAAACGGATAATGTTTTTACGCGTGGAAATGCTATGGATTATCCTTTTAACCAGGAACAAAATGAAGGGGGCGCTACAATTACAATAGATAATAAAGACCTTTACCTGACAATCTGTAAGCAAACAAAAGATTATTATAATTGCGATATTTGTCATTCTCATTTTGATGGGCAATACTGGACGGATATTGTAAATTTAGGGGATAAGGTAAATAATGATGACACTTGGGAGTCAATGCCTTCCATTACATCAGATGGCAATAAAATATATTTTGTGAGTGACCGTCCCGGCGGCTACGGCGGCTACGATATTTATTACACTAAAAAAGATTCAGAAGGCAACTGGTCAAAAGCCATTAATGCAGGCCCGGCAATTAATACCAGCGGGGATGAGTCTTCTCCGTTTATTCATACCGATAGCCAAACGCTTTATTTTTCCAGCCGCGACAGGTTTGATGAAGCCACGCAACAGAACTATCCCGGACATAAAGGGCTTGGCGGCTTTGATATATTCTACATTAGACTGGGTGAAGAGGAGAAAATGACAGAACCAAAAAACATCGGATATCCCATAAATACTGAGGATGATGAGTTAGGTTTTTTTGTTAGTACTGATGGAAGTAAAGGATACTTTGCCACCAATAAGTACAGTGCAAAAGGCGATTATAATATTTTTTACTTTGATCTGTATGAAGAAGCCAGACCGGAAAAAGTCCTTTTTATCAAAGGAACACTTAAAGATGAAGAAAATAAACAGCCGATTGAAGATGCTAAGATAGAGCTCAGAAATGTGGAAAGTAAAAAAGTGACAGTGGTAGATGTTGACGACGAGACCGGTGATTATGTGGCTGCCATGCCGTTTAAATCGGATTATGTTATGACGGTGAAAAGCAAAAAACATGTTTATCAGTCAAGGTATATCTCCAGTAAGAAACCGACATATATGAACCCGGCAAATGTAGATATCGAACTGGAACCTTTTAAGGTGGGAAAGTCATATAAACTAAATGACATCTATTTTGATACCGACAGTGATAGTTTAACAAAAGAATCAAAAGTTGTTTTAAGAGATTTTGTTGATTATTTGAAGAATAACAGTAACATAAGTATCGCAGTACATGGTTATACCGATAATGTGGGAGAACCGGACTATAACCTGAAGTTGTCGAAAAACAGGGCGAAAGCAGTATATGATCAGTTAATAAAAATGGGTGTTTCCGCCAGCCGATTGAAATATGAAGGTTTTGGTGAAGCTGATCCGGTTGCGGATAATTCTACTGAGGAGGGCAGAGCAAAAAATCGCCGTACCGAATTTAAAATCATAGGGCTTTAAAAGAAAAGTATAAAACGGCAAAAAAAGATAAAAAATATTTGGCTTAATCGGTAGGTTTTGCTACTTTTGCAATCCGTTTAGCGGAAGCGTTTTTTGAAAGCATTGAAAACACCAGGGAGAGGTGGGAGAGTGGCTTAATCCACCGGTTTGCTAAACCGGCGTACCGTTTTAAGCGGTACCGGGGGTTCGAATCCCCCCCTCTCCGCATTGAGAAACATTTCCATTTTACTTTTCGGGGTGTAGCGTAGCCCGGTTAGCGCGCCTGCTTTGGGAGCAGGAGGTCGCAGGTTCGAATCCTGCCACCCCGACTTTATGATCACCATTTATTGGTTCTGTAGCTCAACTGGATAGAGCAGCGGCCTTCTAAGCCGCAGGTTCCAGGTTCGAGTCCTGGCAGAATCACTCAGAAGCTGCCATTTGCAGCTTTTTTAGTACAACTTTCCTGTTTTTCTTTCAATAGATACAAGTTTGGTTTTGCGCATCCCGATTGGATCGGGAGGGTCGCAGGCTA
>JAIPAE010000010.1 GCA_021740245.1 Bacteroidales bacterium
TATTATTTTCTGCCATAATGCCACTTTACAGAGCTTTGTAGTATCCTGGAATTTACTATTCACTACATAAAAGACACTTCAGGAATTCCTTTGCGGTTCTTTGCTCCTTAGCGGCCCTTTGCGGTATAAATCTAAAGGCGACTTTGTACTTCAAACAAGGGGTTGCAACCCTTTGTTTAATAACCACTAAGTTTTTCACTAAGGCGCTCGAATAATTTTACAAATCATTAGTATGGGTTCATATAAATTAACCGGACAACAATGATATTTAATATTTACTATCAAAAGTTATTAACAAAATCGGCTAATTACTTGTCGGTTTTTTTTTAATATTTTTTTTTTCGGCCTTTAAATGATCCTTATATTTACTACAAATTTTTAACCCCCAGGTGAAGGCATGAAACAAGATTACAACAAGGTAAGTCTAAAAGATTTTGCCGATCTCGAAGAAAAGGACATTTTTCAAAGAGCAGACATCTTTCAGGACTATCTGAATTATTTTCGAAAGGAGAAGCAGGTAAATTATCGTATACGTTCCACTCGCGGAGCTGAACCAGTAGCTCATATTCTTGACCCTGATACAGGTGAGGAAAAAGAGGTTTTTAGTTTTATTTCCAACGATTATTTAAATTTGACTAAAAACCCTGAAGTTATTCAGGCCGGTATTCAGGCTTTAATAAAATATGGCAGTGGTGCCGGAGCATCTCAGTTAATAGGAGGAAATCTTGACATTCATGAAGAGCTTGAAAAAAAGATAGCAGCTTTTAATCATATGGATGATTCCATCATTTATACTTCCGGTTTTGGAGCTAATGCGGGTTCAATCCTGGCTATGATGCAGGAAAAAGACGTCGTAATCATGGATCTGTTTGTGCATGCCAGTGTTATAGATGGTACTTTCAATACTAATGTGAAATGGTTTTTGCACAATGATATGGAATCATTGGAAAAAGTGTTGAAAGATGTTCAGCATAAATACCGTACCAAAATGATCATTGTAGACGGTGTTTATTCACAAGAAGCAGACCTTGCTCCGCTGCGTAAAATTATGGCATTAGCCAAAGCTTATGAAGCCTATGTGATGGTTGATGATGCCCATGGACAGGGAGTATTTGGTAAAAACGGGAAAGGGACACCGGAATATTTTGATGTGCTTGGCCAGGTGGATGTACTTACCGGAACATTTTCCAAATCTTTTGCCGGTGTAGGTGGATTCCTGTGTGCAAAAACAGAACTTGTGGATTTATTGAAATATTATGCACGTACGAATATCTTTTCGGCAGCACCAACACCGCAGGTGACAGCCTCAATACTAAAAGCAATAGAGATTACTGAAAATAAACCTTCGGTGAGACAAAGGCTTTGGGATAACATTCATTATCTAAAAGAGAATTTAATAGAACTTGGGTTTAATATAGGCAATACAGAATCGGCAATATTTCCTATTATTATTGGTGATGATGTTAAAGTAAGAGAGTCAGCGCAATTATTGCTTGAGCGGGGAATTTATGTGAACCCGATTTTATACCCGGCTGTACCAAGACGTGTTACCAGGTTGAGAATAAGCCTGATAGCCACTCACCGTAAAGAACATTTAGATCATTTATTAAACAACCTGGAAGATATAGCTAAAAAGCTTAATCTGCCACGTCATCAATATGTTTCTTGATCATATTCAGCAGATCATCCAGATTCATAGGTTTTGCAATGTAGTCATCAAACCCGGCATCAATAATCTTTTCTTT
Source organism: Bacteroidales bacterium (assembly GCA_021740245.1). GTDB lineage: Bacteria > Bacteroidota > Bacteroidia > Bacteroidales > PWNQ01 > PWNQ01. The sequence goes on from JAIPAE010000010.1 coordinate 1,746, forward strand.
ATCCCCTTTCATGGCATAGGCTGTTTGGGCAATGACAGGAATTGATTCGCGAAGTTTCTTCATTTCCACTACTACTTCATATCCACTCATAGAGGGTAACCGTATATCCAACAGGACAAGGTCGATATCCTGATTATCACGAAAGCTGTTCAACCCTTCTTGCCCTGTTTCTGTATGGATTAATGTAACCCCTGTATTTGCCAAAGCAGCTCGAATGTAAAGATAATTAGTGTAAGTATCCTCAACCAGTAAAATCTTATGCCCGGCCAGGTTTGGCAAGTTTGTTTTCTTTTTTTCTTTTTTAGGATAGTTGGATTTTTGTTTTTCTGCCGGAAAGAGCGTTCTGGTATTTTCTTCATCAGAAGCGCTGTCAGTCTTGTCTAATGGAAGCTTTAAATAGAAAGCTGAACCTTTGCCTTTTTCCGATTCCAGTAATAACTCCCCGTTTATCAGATTTGCAAGGCCCTTAGAAATAGAAAGTCCCAGGCCTGTTCCACCATATATTTTGTCTGCAGAATGTGATGCTTTCCGAAAACGTTCAAAAACAATACTCTTCTCTTCTTCACTTAGGCCAATTCCGGTATCTTTTACACAAATTAATACAAAATTGTTTTGTTGCTCGGCAGAAAGCTCAATGTACCCCTTCTCCGTAAACTTAATAGCATTACTGTATAAATTACGAATAATTTGTCTAACCTTTTGCGGATCACTTCTGATAAACTGCGTATTTAAATTATACTTAAATCGAAATTCAATATTATTATGATTTCCTTCTTTAAAACTGATGGCTTTAGAATTGGAATGCATTTCTTCCATCAGGTTGTAAAGATCAAAATGTTTAAACTTACTTTCCTGCTGCCCTGCTTCAATGCGTGCAAGATTGATGATGTCATCAACCAGATGAAGCAAGTCCTGCCCATTGCTGCGGATAAGATCGATATAATTTCTCATTTGCTCAGCATCAATATCCGAATCATCCAACAAAGATGAAAAACCAATGATGGCATTCATCGGTGTCCGGATTTCATGTGACATATTTGCCAAAAATGCTGATTTTAATTTATCCGATTCTTCTGCTTTTTCTTTGGATTCAAGCAATTCCGAAGTTCTTTCTTTTACCAGATTTTCCAGGTTTTTCCTGTGTTTTTCAAGCTCTGCTTCAGAATTTTTCCGATCAGTTATGTCGCGGGCAATAATCATAATGGACGGATTCTTCTGATATGTTATTTTTCCCACACTCAATGAAACCGGGATGATCCTTTTATCCTTACTGATGAAATTTGTCTCAAGATTTATATTATCCTTACCAGAATTAAGAAAATTATCATAAAGTCGCTTAAATGCTTCCGGCCGCTCCATGAAAATGTAAAACGGCTTGTAAAGCAATTCTTCTTTTGTATAAGACAATACACTATTGGCAGCATTATTAACCAGTACAATTTTACTTTTTTGAACCATTGCGATTACATCGGAAGCCAGGTCTACAACACTTCGGTATTTTTCTTCGCTTTCACGGAGCAAGCGAGTTTGATAATCACGCTCCCTCATTATCTCACGGAAGTCATCCTGAAGTAATTTGATTGTCTTTAATACATCCCCAAACAAAGTGTCTCCCGAAGTAGAAGCCTCATGGTCAATCAACTGATCAAAAGATTCATTTAAAGACATCTGGCCGGTGATTTTCTGAAGTGTTTCCAGTTGGCGTGCTTTTTCTCGTTTTTCTTTTTGGAGTGCCTGATGTTGTTTTTTAACCAGAGCAACCAGCTCTTTTTTGCTTTCAGGTATTTCGAGAGTTTCTTCATTTTTAGATTTATCCCTGAAAATTTTCTTGTCTATAGAGAGATTATGAGAATGATATTTTTTCAAAAAGGCAAGCGAACCCTCCAAATCTTTCATGATTACCCATAACTTATATTGTTTTGGATAAAGCTTTTTGTACATTTTTATAAGAAAAGTTGCTATACCTGAAGGGATAGAAATTAAGATATGCGAATAATTCTGGAATTTCACTTCATAAAGCGTTGTCTTTTTCCTTGCTTTAAGTGTAATTCCTTTCATTTTCCTTAAATCATTGATGCTATAAAATTTATTCCTCTTTTCATCATAATGCATCGTATTGATAATGCGCCTCAGAATGTCATACGTATGATCTACATCAATGGGATAGGCAAATCCCACAAAGTTAATATATACAATATTAGTCTCAATAACAGTCATATTGACATGGAAGCGTTCATCTCTCGAGGTATACTGCCACTCGTCAAGCATTACTTTGCGATATTCGTAGCCCCCGATTTTAATCGTTTCTTTCTTTTCATTCCAAAGTTGATCAAACACTACACATGATTCCGGTTCATTTGATTTTAATTTTTCCGGTTGATGAACCTCTTTATTATCATTCACCCTTTTCCCAATCTGATGAAAAACGTAATGCAACGCATCAGTCTCATCCTGTTTTATAATAAGATTAGGCTTCTTTAATTTATTTAATGAAATATATGCTAAACGACGCTTAATACTGCTGGGGACATTATATAAAACAAAAACTAAATTTTTCTGGCTTTGAAATTGTAATATTTCTGTACTGGCTTTGAATGAAATATTTCGCAAATGATCCACATCAACAATGAAATAAAGTGTTTTCCCGGGATTTATATTACGGTATTGATCAAAAATCTTTTGACCGATAGCCATCATTCTGTTTAGACATTTTTTATCAAGCTGCCCAATAATACGTAATTTGAATATCTGTTTATCAGTATAATCATAGTAAATAGAGCAGGAATCAGATGTAAACTCCAATTCCTCGGGATATAATTGCATATCTTCAAAATCATTCATGGCATCAGCAGATAAATTTATATTCATTGCCTAAAAAATAGGAGCTTGATGTTGTAATTTAGCTTTTTCTACAACTCAAATCAATGCAACCTTTAAATTCGATCTTTTCTTATAGAAATATGTGGTCAAAAATAACAATAATAATAAGGTTATGTCCAGTGGGTATAATGCATTTCTGATAATATTTTTAGGTTTAATGCCTGCTTTTCACCTTTAATTCATGAATAAACTACTGTTCTAAGCTGATGCAAAGGGGCTTTCTGCAATCACTCCAGTTCAATCTGATAAATATTAGTAAATTTTTTTTTTTTACCCCTGTGACTTATTTTTGATCAATGCAGTAATCTCTTTTTTTCGATGGAATAAAACCGCTGTTATTTTTTCTAACCTGTATTACTCATGCTATAAGTTTAGGTCAGATACAAAGCTATCGAATCGCAGCAGATGGCCTGAAATTATAGCATGAATAGTACAGGCTAATCATCTGCGAGCCTTAAATGATTTTTGTCTATTGAAAGATTATGAGAGTGAAATCGTTTAAGAAATGAAAAAGCATGGCTAAGTGTATTCATGATAATCCAAAGTTTAAACTGTTCCGGATATAACTTCTTAAGCATCTTAACAAAAAGTGTTGCAGCCGGCGATGGAATAACGACTAAAATATGTGAATATTGCTGAAATTCAGATTCATAAATTGCCGTTTTTTTTCTTGCTTTAAGAGTTATCCCTCTCACCTGACGCAAGTCAATTATGCTGTATAGCTTGTTTTTTTTATTATTAATCCTGAATGTTTCAATAATCTGGTTTACAATGTTATAGGTGTGATCAATATCTAAGGGCTTTATAAAACCTTTTACAGTTATCAACAATATATTACATTCAATAACAGAAAAATATACACTGAATTGATTGTTGGCAGAAGTATAAGACCATTTCTTTTCATTGATTATTCTGAATTTTTCAGTCCCGATAGTAATCATGTCCATATCTTTCCCCCAGAGTTTGTCAAAGATCATCCATGATTTCAAAACTTTCGTTGTTATACTCCTTATGCTTTCAGATTCCTTATCAAAAGGTATTATCGTTTGTTCTTCATTTAAATATTTCACAACTTCTTGCTCATCATTTTTGATAATAATTTTGCTTTTTGAACTGCGGGGTAACATCAATGATAACTGGTTACTGACCAGAAAATTCAAATTATAAAGGATCAGGATCGATGAATCGCGTATATTGTGATTTCTCATTTTATGAATAGCCCGGATAGAAATACTTTGAACATATTTCAGGTCTATCAGGTAATAAACTGAGTCTTTCCTCTTTGAAAAACTACTTTGTTCATAGATTTTCTGGCTTAAATCAATCATCCTAAGAAAGGTATACTCATTAATATGCCCGATAATCCTGATTTTAAATTTTTGTTCGTCAGCATGATCAAAATAAACAGAACAGGAATCTGATATGAATTCCAGCTCATTATTGTTTAAAGTGCAGTTCCTTAATTCGTTTATTTCTTTGGTTTTAAACATGCTTCTTTATTCTATATGATAAATGCTATTTTAAGAAAACAGCTAATATAATAATAAGCACAGAAGAAACATAGTTAGATAATTAAAATTATTTGAGCTACCCATTTTAAAAGCATAAAATGCGTATAATCACTATCGTAAGGATTTGTTAAAATTTAGAAATGAAAGATAAAGCCTGAACCCATATTGAAAGAAACAGGCGATTTGGAAAAGTTTATTCTACCAGATATACTAAATATTTAGGTTAAATTACTTAATGGTATGATTTTTTTATGCCTAAGAATAAAATTGTATAAATCAGCGCCAAATTGCAAATTTGAAAAGATAAAAGCATTGAGATATAAAAAAGCACTCTCTAACTAATGAGGGAGTGCATTTGATGCTCCTCCTCTTGGACTCGAACCAAGGACCCTCTAATTAACAGTCAGATGCTCTAACCAGCTGAGCTAAGGAGGAAAGTATTTCCTTAAAAGTGGTGCAAATATACAGTAAGTTTTTAAAATAGCAATACCTTTGCAAAAATTATGTTTCATTAAAAGTATTGCCTGTTCAGACCTGTAATATTTTGAGAAACATAAACTTATTTGATTAAAAATTAATGACTTATGAAAAGTGTTTTAGGAATAGGGAATGCCCTGGTAGATATACTTGTAAGAGTAGAAAACGAAGAAATGCTAAAAAAGTTCAAGCTTCCAAAAGGCAGCATGCAGCTTGTATCACATGAACTGGCTAATGAGGTGGATTTAGCTACATCAGGTTTAGCTAAATCACAGGCTTCAGGTGGCTCTGCATCCAATACTATGCACGGTTTAGCCAAATTAGGAATACCTGCCGGTTATATTGGAAAAATCGGGCACGATCATTTAGGAGAATTTTTCAAAAATGATCTTCTGAAAAATAATATTCAGGCTCACTTGCTGGAAGGGTCCAAAGGCACAGGACGTGCATTGACCTTGATAACCACCGATACAGAGCGAACTTTCGCAACACACCTGGGTTCAGCTATAGAATTGCAGAAAGAAGAACTAATTAAAGAGATATTTGAGAAATACTCATTGATCCATATTGAAGGATATTTGCTGCAAAATCATTCCTTGTTACAAAAAATTGCAGAACTGGCAAAAGCCACAGGTGCGGAAATTTCTCTTGATCTGGCAAGTTATAATATCGTTGAAGAAAACCTGGATTTTCTAAACGATTTTATCCAGGCAAATGTGGATATTGTTTTTGCAAATGAAGAAGAAGCAAAAGCATATGGAAAAGGAAATACAGAGGAAGGGTTTTACCATTTGGGCAAACAGACATCAATTGCTGTTGTAAAAACAGGTAGAAACGGATCAGTTATACATTCAAACGGAGAATTATATGAAATTGGATCAATTCCGGCAGAAGTAATTGATACCACAGGTGCCGGTGATCTATATGCATCAGGTTTTTTATATGGTTACCTGAATAACTATAGTCTTAAAAAATGTGGTGATATAGGCTCATTGCTTGCGGCAATGGTTATAGAATTGGTTGGAGCAAAAATAGATGAACACAGGTGGACAGAAATTAAGACCATGCTCAAGCATCTGTAGGCCCTGTCTATGCCATGATAATGTTCTTATATAAATAATTTTATCAGTTTTTTATAAGATATTCAGCCTAAATTTTATACTTTTATCCGCCCTTTATAAAAGGTTAATAATCAAAACAACCAATACAGCCATATGAAACCTCCATGATCCGCCTGAGGCGGACACAAGAAGATGACCCGCCTTAAGCGGGCTATAGCAGGGGTTCCATATCACCGAATTAATAAAATTTAATCATATGAAAGTATTTGAAACTAAAGACATCCGGAATGTAGCACTGATAGGAAGTGCAAAAGCAGGGAAGACAACTATGACAGAGTCCATGCTTTATCATGGAAAAGTGATCAATCGGAAAGGAAATGTAGAGGCTAAGAATACTGCCTCAGACTACAGACCGATTGAATTAGATAAAGGAAACAGTGTTGTCAGTAGTGTTCTTCACACCATTTATGACAATACGAAAATAAATATCCTTGATACACCTGGTTCCTCAGACTATATCGGTGAACTGTTAACCTCACTTTATGCAGCAGATACAGCGGTCATGACAGTGAATGGCGCAAATGGTGTGGAAGTTGGAAACGAAATTGGCTGGAGATATGCTACAAAAGCAAATATACCAACCATGTTTGTGGCCAATTTTATGGATAATGAAAATGTTAAATTTGATGAGCTCATTCAACAGTTAAGAACTTATTTCAGCGAAAAAGTTATTGCAGCACAGTATCCTGTAAATATAGGTCCCGACTTTAATGCAATCATCGATTTGGTATTGAATAAAATGATCAAATTTGACGATAAAGGAGTATTTGAAATTCTTGATATACCGGATGAGGAAAAAGAGCGGGCCGAAGAAATGCAACTGAACCTAATTGAAGCTGCAGCAGAAGGCTCTGAAGAGCTAATGGAAAAATATTTTGAATCGGAAACTCTCACACTGGATGAAATGCGCCAGGGATTGAATCTGGGTTTGCAATCACGTGCTGTTTTTCCTGTTTTTGTGACTTCTGCCAAAAATGAGGTTGGCATTACAAGATTAATGGAATTTATTAAAACTTCCACCCCCTCTCCACTCGAATCTAAACCGGCAAAAACAACAGCAGGAGATGAACTGAATTATAATACAAATGAGCCTTTTACTGCCCAGATATTTAAAACCTCTATTGAATCTCATCTGGGTGAAGTTGCCTACATGAAAATTTTTTCCGGCAAAATTCAGGAAGGTGCTGATGTGATAAATGGAAAAACAGGGAATAAAGAACGGATCACCCAATTATATGTTATGGCCGGCAAGAACCGTGAAAAAGTGGAGGAAGCTGTTGCCGGTGATATTATTGCTACCATCAAACTCAAAGATGCAAAAATCAATACTACACTGAATGAGCCTGCTAAAAGCGACCGCGTAGTTCAGCCAATGGAATTCCCAAGCCCTTTGTATACAACTGCTATTAAGGCTGTCAACAGCTCAGATGATGAAAAAATGGGTACATTCCTGCAGGATATTGTCAATATGGACCCTTCCCTTGAACTGGAATACTCCAAGGAATTACGCCAGATTATTTTACGGGGTATGGGCGAGCAACATCTGAATAATGTAAAATGGATATTTAAAAATATTCATAAGTTTGATATTGAGCTTTATACAGCTAAGATTCCATACCGCGAAACGATCACCAGGAAAGCAAAATCCACATATCGCCATAAAAAACAATCTGGAGGTGCAGGGCAATTTGGTGAAGTTTATATCATGATCGAACCTTTTTATGAAGGTAAAGAACCTCAGAAAGAATATCCTATCAGAAAAACTGACGAATATGAGCTGAAATGGGGCGGGAAACTCATCTATAACAATTGTATCGTAGGTGGTGCTATAGATGCTAAATTTATGCCTGCTATTCTGAAAGGGATCATGGAGAAAATGGAAATTGGTCCATTGACCGGTTCCTATGCCCGCGATATTGTTGTTAATGTATATGATGGTAAAATGCACCCGGTAGATTCCAATGAGGTTTCATTTAAAATTGCCGGTAGAATGTCATTTAGTGATGCTTTCAAAAAAGCCGGCCCGCAAATACTGGAACCTATTTATGATATGGTGGTTATTGTCCCTGAAGAAAAGATGGGTGATGTTATGACTGACCTGCAGGGACGACGTGCTATCATTATGGGCATGGAAGGCGAAGGTATTTACCAACGTATTAAAGCAAAAGTGCCTTTAGCTGAAGTTGCTAAATATTCTACTGCCCTCAACTCTCTTACCAGCGGAAGAGCATTTTATACCCTGGATTATGCTGAATATGCTCCTGTTCCAGGTGATGTGCAGGATAAACTACTTAAAGAATATGAAGAAAGTCTTAAAGAGGAAGAATCCTAATATCTTTCATATTATACAAAAAAAAGGGGCTCCATTACAGGGCCCCTTTTTCTTTCATGGGTAAATCGTGCTACCTATAGTCCGGTAAAACAGATTGTGCACTTTATATTATGATGACACATTTTGATTTATCGATGTTGCCTGAAAAATTATTTTTTCCCTCTTTTCTTCTTTTTTTTTAATGATCCGAGCCATGAGCCGGTTGGCGTAACGCACACGGGTATGATTATAAAGAAACTAAAAAAAGGCAGTGCCGGATATTATTTTTTCGTAAAATATAGAATGATTTGATTTAAACCGGAAGCCAGGATGAACAAAGAAATAAAAATAACTTCAACTATTTATAAGAATAACTCTGACACTTATGTAGTTATCAGATTTGTTATAAAAAAACCCAGGCTTGCCTGGACCTGCCTCGTAATAAATGATCCAAACCAATCAACAATCCAAGCGCTGATGCTACAATTATAAAAAGATTATTGCCAAATAATGAGGAAAGTAGAACCATTATACTTTCAGATACAATTTTGAGTTGTTTAATGGCAAATGCGGCACCCTGTGTATCAAAAATGTTTTGGAACGACTCCATCAAAGGAATATCAAAAAATACAACGCTCAGCATAAAAGCGCTGAGGAGTATAAGTGCAGAAACCCAGTAAACAGGTTGTATAGCAGGGCTTTTCCCTGTATCAGCAACTTCTTGCATTTGAATTTTTCCCATGACTTTATGAGTGAAGTCATGAGAAGGTTGCTGCAACTTGTGATCTTTCATTAATTCTTTAAATGGATCATGTTGTGTTGAGGTCGTATTCATAGTTCTTTGCTGATTAGATTTTCTTTCATTAATACATACATTAATCTTTGCATTTTCGACCGTGTCCGGTGCAAAGTTACTTTAACATTCGACTCACTCATTCCGGTGATCTTGCTGATCTCTTTTACACTAAAGTCTTCTTTATAATACAAAGTTATGATGATATATCCGTTTTCCGGTAATTTTTGCAATACTTCTTCCAGTAATAGTTTTTGTTTGTCGCTACTTAATTCATATAATGATTCCGTTGCTTTATCTTTGGTATAATTTTCAATAATGTCATTTTCCAACCCCTGAATTACATGCTTTCTCTTTCTTGTTTTTGTTATAGCCTCATTATAAGCAATGCGATATATCCAGGTTGAAAATTTTGATTTTCGTTTGAATGTGCCCAATGACTTGTAAACCTTTAAGAAAACTTCTTGCGATAAATCTTCAGCATCTTCTTCATTGCCCAAAATCTTAACAATGATTGTAAAGACCATATTTCTGTATTTATCCACCAAATACGAATAAGCCCGCGTGTTACCGGCCAATACTTTTTCTACATATTCCAGGTCCTTATTCATTGCCATATATATTTGTGACGATGAAATGGGTTGTTGGTTACTAATAAAATAAAAAAATCTGATTTATGAAATGTAATACTTATAAAAAAAGCGAATACGCTTTTAATAAAAAAAATGTAACCTGGTTAAAATGCATGCGTCAAAGCAGTGTAACCAAGAAAAAACAAGAACAATGGAATGGACCCCAATTCTTATAATGGCAGTTATCAGCGGAGCAATTGTTGGTATTGTATATCTGCAAATCAGGAAAAAAGAACGGTTGGCTTTACTGCAATATGATAAAGATGCCTCGGTTTTTGAAACAAGACATCGATGTGGTAAAAGTTCTATAAAATATGGTTTACTGCTCACTGGTGTAGGGCTGGGTATTTTACTGGCCAATATATTTGTGAGTACGGGAGTTCTCAGCGAAGACGTAGCCTATTTTTCAATGATCTTTATTTTTGGTGGCATTGCTTTATTGATTGATTTTTATCTTCAACGTAAAGAATACAAGCATAACCAAAAAGAAAAGCAGGAAGAGGACAATCAGGAATAAACTATTTATAGGTGATTGTTCTATCCAGTACTATTCATAAAGAATAAATAAAAAGTTACATTTAGTTATATATCAATGTATAACACAAGTTTACAGATAAACTAAAGTTTTTATTTGTTTTTTACGAGTGCAATAATTTCAGGCGAATAGCAAACAACTTTATTCAATATACACGATACTCCTTATCTGCAAAGCGTGTTGGCTGAAGAGTTGTAATTGAAACCAGATCATACCTGAAACCTGCAAGTATGATTCGGGACATTAATAGTCTTAAAAATCAATAATTCAACCCGTAATTTGCTTATATAGAAAAACCCTTATAGATTAGCAAAAATCTAAAAATGAAGCTTCTGAATGGCTTTACTGATGGTTTCCAATTTTTCGAAGCTTGTTATCGAACATTTGGGCTTAATTTGCTGTTTTTACTTTTATGATAGCTTTCAATGTGTTTAATCGAAATTCAAAAAACTACTTATTTGGAAAAAGTTCATTAATCTTGTTATTATGATTTTAGCTTTATAATTAATATCTTTGTGCCATGAAACGAGAATACACCCCAAAGTAACGGGATAAATAACAATAACTTAATGAAATTTAATCAGATAAATTGAGGAAGCGATTATTAAAGATAATCCAAATCGTTCATTAATTTTGGCAAAACAAATGAGCATTACTATGCCTGACTACTCATAAATACTATTTGATTATTTATTATGAACCGGAAAACAAATAAACAAATCAGGCTGAAAACACGTAATTTTTATTCAGAAAAAGAACACCATGAGCAAAAGTATTTATAGTGTAATTACAGGTACAGGCAGCTATATTCCAACAAAAAGAGTAAAAAACGAGGACTTTTTAAATAGCGAATTTTACGAGGCAAACGGTGAGAGAATTGACAAATCCACCGAAGAAATTATCCAAAAGTTTGCTGAAATCACAACTATAGAGGAACGCCTGAATGTTAGCGATGATTTTTTAACTTCGGATATTGGCTATTTTTCAGCTCTTGAAGCCATTAAAGATGCAAATATCAACAAGGAAGAACTTGATTATATCATTGTTGCTCATAACTTTGGAGATATAGTTCCCGGAACGAACCGTACAGATATAGTTCCTTCGCTTGCAGCTCGTGTAAAACAAAAGCTTGAAATTGAAAATCCTTATTGTGTAGCTTATGACTTGCCTTTTGGTTGTCCGGGATGGCTGCAGGGAATTATCCAGGCCGATTATTATATCAAATCAGGTGATTCAAAAAAGATACTGGTGATCGGAGCGGACATTTTATCCCGGGTTTCCGATCCACACGACAGAGACAGTATGATCTATGCTGATGGTGCAGGAGCTACTGTTCTTGAAGCTAAAGAAAGTGATCAACCGACCGGCATACTCGCTCATAAAACCCGTTCGGATACAAAGTATTATTCCCAGATGCTTTATATGGGAAAATCCAATAACCCCGATTATGAAAATCCGGAAGACTTGTTTTTGAAAATGAATGGCCGGAAATTATATCAATATGCTCTGGAAAATGTCCCCAATGCCATACAGGCTTGTCTTCAAAAAAGCAATACTCATCTGGAAGATGTAAAAAAAGTTCTTATCCATCAGGCTAATGGGAAGATGGATGAGGCAATTCTTAAACGTTTGTACCGGCTTTACAAGATAAAAAGCGATCCGGAAGTGAATATGCCCATGAATATTTCCTGGATGGGAAATTCCTCCGTAGCAACAATACCGACCTTATTCGATATGATCCTGAAAGGAAAAATGAAAGATCATAAAATCAAACCGGGTGATATTATTGTTTTTGCTTCCGTTGGAGCAGGAATGAATATCAATGCTTTATCGTATAAGATGTAACAGCTCTGGAGCGATTCATAATTAATTTCTGAATTCGATAAAATAAGCGAATTCTTGTCGTGATATAGCCACTTAATCCTTCTCATCTGTGTTTGGTGATTATTTTACTATTCAACCATTCATGATTTCTCATTACCTCCTTTGCTTTTAAAAAGAATGTTACAAAAAAATAAATCACATAAGATGTAAAGAAATCACCATATAAGATTGTTTGATTTTTCATTTTCCATACTATCTTTGCTAATAAAAGGAAAATATGAGAGCAATTTTACAGCGCACAAGTCGTGCAGAAACACGTGTAGAAGGTGAAGTAAAAGGTAAAATTAAGAAAGGGCTGGTTATTCTTCTTGGGGTTGAAGATGCTGATACACTAGAAGATATTCAATGGCTAAGTGGAAAGATAGCCAGGATGCGTATATTTGAGGATGAAGAAGGAAAGATGAATAAATCACTCTCTGATGTTGGCGGACACATCCTCTTGATCTCTCAGTTTACCCTCCATGCCAGCACAAAAAAAGGAAACAGGCCCTCGTTTATAAAAGCAGCTAAACCAGAAACAGCTATTCCTCTTTATGAAGCCATGAAAAAACAACTGGAAAAAGATACAAATACTAAAGTGGAAACAGGTGAGTTCGGTGCCTTTATGCAGGTGGAGTTTATAAATGATGGCCCGGTTACCATTTTTATAGACAGTAAAAACAAAGACTAATGGAAATAAGTAAAGCTCAAAAAATAATAGATGAGTGGATTCATGAAAACGGAGTACGTTATTTTAATGAACTGGCAAATATGGCTTTGCTTACCGAGGAGGTTGGTGAACTGGCCAGGATAATAGCCCGCCGTTATGGTGAACAATCCTTTAAAGAAAGCGATAAAAACTATGATCTTGACGATGAAATGGCCGATGTCTTGTGGGTTTTAATATGTTTAGCCAATCAAACCGGGGTGGATATGACAGAGGCATTAACAAAAAATATTGAAAAGAAAAGCAGGCGGGACAAACAACGACATAAGAACAATAAAAAACTGAGCTAAGTATAAGCAAACAGCCTTAACCACTGTCCGGGAATTATGATTTATTCCCGAAAAATCAACCGAAAACTTTTATTAGCTATCCTTTTTATTCTGGTCTTTATCCAGGCACAAGCGCAAACGTTTGTAAAAGGCCGGATCATTGATACATTAACCCGTGAGCTACTATCATTTGCCAATGTGGCTGCCCCTGGGACAGGACAAGGCGACATGACTAATATTGATGGTGATTTCAATATCCGGTTATCTGGTTGGCCTATATGCGGGGATAAAATGCTGATAAAAGACAACTGGAGTATCAAAAAATTAATGTTCAGATAAAAAAACATTCTATACCAGATATGTGGGAAGTACGGATATTATGATACGGGGAGGAAAGGTCACAGAAAGAATATCGGTTTCCCTTCAATATGCAGGTTTTGGAAGTTATTATGACTTTACTATTACCTGTCCCGGCACTTTCAACACAATGCGTATCAATGAGTTTGCTGCAGAGCAATATATTGCGGTACATCTGGAATATAATTTCAAAAAACACCTGGTGCGGTCAAAATAATTTCAACCTTCAATTGCTATTACTACTTCTGCATTATGGGGGAAAAGGAAAGGCCAGGAATTACACCGTAACCTGAATTTCAAACAACCGGATAGAGGCTATTTTGAATCAGGTATAAGGATACAGAATATCCTGAAATGCAGCTTTACAACTTTGGGAGTGGCCTTTTATTACCGTTACGGAACTTATGAATCTGATCGATTTAAAGATAATCTCTCTGTAAAGCTGATGAGCGGGATTAGTTTATAAGTAAACTTATGTTTTTGAATAAATTCTGAGTGCAATAGTGTTCCCATAAAAATAACGGGTCTCGGTTGGATTCAGGTTGAAATCCTGAACCAGAGATTGCATTTGCCCCAGCTTAATGTACTTTCTGAAGTTCCTGTAGTGTTTTCCTCCAACAAAGTATTCAATCATCTTCATTCCTGATTTCATCAAATTTGAGGAGTGTTCTGTAAAATCATAATCGATGATCATCAACTGTCCATCGGGTTTTACCACACGTATCATTTCTTGAATAATCTCACGGGCATTTTGATAAGGCATTTCATGTAACGAAAGGGAGGTTAAAGCCATATCAAAATGATTATCGGGATAGTTTGTTGACCGGGCATCGCCTTTATTGCATAAATCCTTGCTGTTATTACGCCCTGCTTGCCGGATCATCAAATCATTTAAATCAACACCTACGGATTTTATGCCGGCATTTTCCAGGTATTTTAACTGATGACCAGTGCCACAACACATGTCTATTACTTTTTCTGATTTGTGTTTTAAAACCATTGCTACAACACTCCTCCTTAACTGGTGAATAAATGGTTGTAACAAAAAATCATATACCGGTGCAAAATAATACTCATTCATGCTTAACTAACAATTCAGATATTAAAAGTTTAACCAGAATCAATTAGTTTTTGAACTCGGTTTCATCTTTGTATATATGATACGAAAGCTGCCTAGCTTATAATTACATTGATAATCAATATTAAAAGAGGTTTTATTATAAATAATCCGGATTCTTTTAAAAAAATGTAACAAAACAAATAATGAAGTCGTCACAATAACAAACAAACAAGTTATCAAAAAATAAATAACCTAAACCTAAAAATAAAATAGTCATGAACGCAAAATTATTCACACTCGCAGCAATTATCGGCTTACTGACATTCACTTCTGTTTACGCCGATGAAGACAAAAACCTGGTTAAACAAACCGTACGTCAGCAAATTGATTATCCCGAATTTGCCATAGAAGAAAATCTTGAAGGAACCGTATGGGTAGAATTTACAGTAAATGAAAGCGGTAAGATCAAAGTTGGGCAAATTAACTCTGCCTGCATTCCTCTGAAAAATTATGTACTGAACAAGCTCGAAGGTATGGAAGCCTTCAAACTGGTGGATGCATCCAAAGAAAAGTATCAGATGTATTTCGATTTCCATCTGCTCTAAAGTTTAAGAAAACCTGTAATTATAAATGAAGGTCGTCCTTTTAGGGGGCGGCTTTTTTTTATCCTTATTTTTGATTTAAAAGTGTTTGCCTTGATCAAGGGATAACAGAAAAACTAAAATTCAGCGAACAATTTTGCCCCGTAAGAAGTATTATATGATAAACCTGTTATATGGAAACTTATAAGATTACATACAATGGCGATTTACGAACGGAAATCATACATGATCGTTCAGGAAAATCAATTAAAACAGATGCTCCGGTAGATAATAAAGGAAAAGGAGAATATTTTTCTCCAACTGATATGGTATCGAGCGCCCTGTGTAGCTGTATTTTTACCATCATGGGGATAAAGGCCCGTGAAAATGGTTTTAACATTGACGGTGCTACGGCCACTGCTAAAAAGATTATGAGAAATGACCCACGGCGCATCGCAGAAGTTCATATCGAATATGACTTTTCCAAACATGATCTGACTCCAGAACAAAAAGATATACTGGAAGGGTTAGCCCATGCCAGTCCGGTACCCAGAAGTTTACACCCGGATATTAAGCAAAATGTGACGTTAAAGTTTTAGATGACAATTGCTTGCTATATTCGAAACAATTGACTAAAATGGTATTATACAGAATAGCATTATTATTTTTTATAGGCTAATTTTTTGATAAGGCCTTCGAAAATCGACGCATGTAAAGGATAAATTCCTATCCAGTATAATCGCCCGGTAAGGCCTTTTGGCCGGAATGTAGCTGTTTGTATAAGCTCATTGCCTTCCATGCGGAATTCCAGCCATGCTTCACCCGGCAACTTCATTTCCGCAAATAATAGCAAGCGGCCTTCTGATTTATCGGCATATAAAACTCTCCAAAAATCCAGAGCGTCACCGGAGTTAATGTCATCCACGTTAGTTCTGCCTCTGCGCAAACCAACCCCTCCGGCTAATTTGTCCAAAAAGCCCCGTATTTTCCAAAGCCAGGTAGCGTAATACCAGCCTGTTTCACCACCAATGCGCCAGATTTTTTCAAGACTGGCATCTGCATCGTCCATTTGTTTTATACGCTTATCAACATAGCACCCGAATGTTGGCACTGTCATAAACTCAGAAATTTTATAATTGATCCTTCCACTCACAGTTGAATCTTTCCAACTGGATAATATCTCATTTTGTTCTATTTTTTTAAAGGCTCTTTGAATAGATGCCCTGTATGATAATGGTTTGAGCTGTAAGATTTCGTACAGATTATTTCCAGTTGCAATAGCTTCCACTTTCATGCTGTCGACCAAGGCTGTGGCAAGCTTATATGAAGTCGATGTGATAAAGTATAACCAGTAAGACGAAAGCCTTGGTGTCATTACAGGTACTGTTCGGATAAATCGTTTTAAGCCCCGCTCCTCGGCAAATTGTAAAAGCATTTGCTTATAAGTTAAGGTATCTTTTCCATAAATATCATAACTCTGATCAAACGTTTCTTCCAAATTAATTACGCCAGTCATGACTTTTATGACATCACTTATACCCACAGGCTGGCATTTCGTATTTAACCATTTTGGAGCTACCATTACAGGCAATTTTTCCACTAAATCCCGAATAATCTCAAATGAAGCGCTGCCGGAACCAATAATTATGCCTGCCCGGATTGTCGTTAAGGCGAAATTCCCTTTACGCAGTTCCATTTCAACAGTTTTCCGGGAGCTCAGGTGTTTGGATAGTTTTTCCGCATTGACTATACCACTCAAATAAATCACCTGTTTCACATTTGTATGCTGAAGGCTTTCTCTGAAATTGATCGCCGATCGCTGTTCCAGTTCACCATAATCACGGGAGGTGGACATTGAATGGACCAGGTAAAAGGCAATATCAAGATCGGAAGGTATATTGTTTAGTGTATGCTTATCCGTCAGATCATTTTCAATGACTTCTATTTCTCCTTCTTTGATGAAGTTATCAGCGTTAAATTTGTTCTTGTCTCGTACCGAGCAAACGACTTTGTATCCTTTTGAAATTAAGACGGGTAGCAATCTTTTCCCAATATATCCTGTTGCACCTGTTAGTAATATTTTCATAGCATTTTATTGTAGTCCGTATAATCTGATCTTAACGTTAATAATTCGGATTAAATGATTTGTGTACTTTGATCAATTTAACAAAATTAAACTTCTTTTGATTTTAATAATTTGACATATCGTTATAACTGATTTTTAAAATGATAAGTTGGATGTTTGTATTCCGCTTCATAATCATTTTGGTAAAACAGACATGATTTAAAGGTGTGTAAATGCAATATAATGATTATGGACTAAGTGGTTTAATAAATGACAAGTTCATAGAATTTCAAATATTTAAAGCTTTTATTAACCTGTGTATGATTGCAAAAAGCTGTGATCAACTTTCATTCATTTACTAATTAGTAACATAAATCGAAATAAACACAAAAGTTAATCATTTAATTTAAACTAAAATGGGTATTTATTTGTTAATGAAGGCTCTTATAAACAGTATTTCAATAAATACAGGCATTTTTGTGATTACATGTATAATTAAAATAAAATTATATCTTTGCCCTTTTTTGAAATATGAGGGTTCGTATATTTCTCATGCTTTTAAATTGATAAAGTAATGTAAAACAGTAACTAACAAATATTCTGCCGGATGGTTCCCAATAAACGGCCATTCGAAAGACTCAATAATAACATAAGTTAATAGTGTTCATATGAAGAAAATCATTCAACGAATAGGTCGCTTTTTTAATAAAGGTTTTAAGAAGTCATTGGATTATGTGGAGGTAATTGGTAATAAGCTACCACATCCGGCAACCTTATTTGCTATTTTGGCATTACTTGTAGTTCTTTTCTCGTGGATATCATCCATGATTGGTACACAAGCTGTGCATCCGGTAGACGGTACGGTGGTTCAGGTAAAAAGCCTATTGTCAGGAGATGGAATTCGCTGGATGTATACTAATTTGATACAGAATTTTTTGGATTTTCCTCCCCTGGGATATGTGTTGGTTGTGATGATTGGTATTGGTGTTGCAGAGGGGTCTGGTTTGTTTACGACTATGATTCGCTCACTGGTTCTGAGTGCTCCACCAAAACTTATCACAGGTGCCATAGTATTGGCAGGAATTCTGTCGCATCTGGCATCAGAAGCCGGGTATGTGATTCTGATTCCTTTAGGAGCCATGATTTTCCATGCGCTGGGCAGGCATCCTATGGCAGGTTTAGCTGCTGCTTTTGTAGGTGTTAGCGGAGGTTTTGGTGCCAATCTGTTTATAGGATCCATTGATCCGGTGTTGGCAGGTATTTCTCAATCTGCTGCTCAAATTATCCAACCAGATATCAAGGTCAATCCGGCAGTGAACTATTACTTTATGTTTTTCTCCAGCTTCCTGATTGTTGTTGTCGGGACATGGGTTACTGAAAAGATCGTGGAACCCCGGTTGGGAAAATACGAAGGAACTGCAGAACGTTTGCCAATCGAACGACTGACGAAGCTGGAAAAGAAAGGAATGAGATATGCCGGACTGGCAGTATTGTTTACTTTAGTTCTTCTGGCCCTTAGTGTTATTCCTGAAAATGGTATACTCAGGGATCCCGAAACCGGATCGGTGTTGCATTCTCCATTTATGGACGGAGTGATTATCGGAATACTACTGATCTTTTTTATTCCAGGTCTGGTTTATGGTATTGTTGTAGGTACTATAAAAAATGATAAGGATGTGGCAAAACATTTGGGTAAATCGATGTCCGGTATGGGCGGTTACATTGTTTTAGTATTCTTTGCTGCTCAGTTTGTATATTTCTTCAATTACAGTAATTTAGGGATTATCCTGGCCATTAACGGAGCTGCCGGATTACAAAATGTCGGGCTTACGGGAATATCCCTGATTGTTGTGTTTGTGTTATTGTCAGCGCTTATCAATATGTTTATGGGTAGCGCCTCAGCCAAATGGGCGATCATGGCTCCCGTGTTTATTCCTATGCTGATGCTGATCGATCCGGCTTATCACCCGGCCTTAACGCAGGCAGCTTTCCGTATTGGGGATTCTGTGACGAATCTGATTACGCCTATGATGAGTTATTTTGCACTCATCGTGACCTTTGCTCAAAAATATGATGAAAAATATGGCATCGGAACCATCATTTCATCCATGCTGCCATATTCGATATTCCTGTTAATCGCCTGGGTAGGCTTCCTGGTGCTATGGATGTTGCTCGGATTACCCTTAGGCCCTGACGGTCCGATCCATATTGGTGGATGATTCAGATTTTGGAAAATAGTGAATGATCTTTAAAACTATTTATTATTTAATGGGCAGTTGGTAACTCTATCTATTTTGTTTACATGTATTTATGCTTATAATAATCATGCTTCCCGCTGTCGCGGAACAGGCTGTGGAAGCTACGCCAACCAGCAGACCATGGCTCGGTTCATCTGTTTAAAATTATTTTTTAATTAATGAGCATGCCCACCATGTCCGCTGCTGCCTTTTTTCATTTCGGATAATATTGCCTGGGCATTGCTGAGGGCAAACCTGGCTTTGTCCATATTCTCAATATCAGCAGAAAAACCAGAAAATCCGGCCTGGTTGATTTCCGTGTTCACCTGCACTTTTTCAAACACATAAAAATGTCTGCCCTCAGCGTGCGCCTCTTCAGCATGTTTATCATACCGTTCTTCATGTTGATGGCTATGTCCTTCTTCTCCTGAATGCAATTCATGTTCTTTCTCGTCTTGATGAGCATGAATTTTTTCACCAGTATGTTTTTCTTCAACTTCACCTTCTCGTTTCAAAATGAATACATAATTTTTTCCTTCATCGGAAACAATAGCAGCTCCGGGTAGTGTACTGTGCATTTCGCCACCGGTCTGGATGTAAGCAACAACCGACATTCCGGGAAGCATATTATCCTTTATTTCTTTTATGCCGGCATGAACGATTGCTGTACGTTGCTCCGTGTCGAACCTTTTGCCCATTTTCATAACTTCACCTTCCAGAGTTTGCTCCATAGGGTTATTGGCCAGGGTGAAGGTGATTCTTTGCCCGGGCACTATTTTATTAATGTCTTTTTCATACACCTTTAAATCAATATGTGCCTTTTCATTTGCTGTAATATGAAAAAGGGACTGCTGAGGAGTTATATGGTTGCCTGTATTGATTTCCACCTGAGCTACATAACCGGATATTGGCGCTTTTAATGTATAAGCGTCCTGGATATTTTCCGGTGTTAAATTCTCCGGATTGATGTGGATAAGCTGAAGCTTTTTCTTTAGGCTTTGCTTCCTGGCCCTGTTTGATTGGAATATGGCTCTGGCGCTTTGAACTGTCTTTTGGGCATTCACACTGTCTTCGAGCAATCTTTTTTGCCGCAGATATTCGGTTTTTAGATATTCATTCTGATTACGTGCATCCAGATAATCCTGTTGCATATCCACTATGTCAGGATGAACAATGCGGGCGATAATTTCCCCTTTTCGCACATAATCACCTTCCATTACATGAATATCTTTGATAATTCCTCCAATAAGTGCACTTACCGTGGCCTCATCAGATGGGGCAAGCACAAGCTCGCCAAAGGATTTGACGATATCAGACAATTGTTGCTCCGTAATATTCCCCAACTGAATACCAGCAGATTTCATCTGTTTTCCAGTAATCAGTATTTCATTTTCCGCCAATTCCTCTTTTATGGCATGAAGGGCTTCATTGTGTACATCCTCTTCTTTTTCTGCTTCATGATTGTGCCCTGCGTGTTCTTCTTTTGTGTTTTGCTGATCTGATGAATTGTTGTTCGATGAACAGCCGTATAAAGTCATTCCAAACAGCAAGACCAGGACGATTGCTTTTATTTTTATTGTATTCATGTTATTTGATATTTAAAGTTTTATATTTGATGATTCATCATTCAACATTCATTGTCCGATAAGATATTGAAGTTCAATGATATTTTGATTATACGTTTTCAGGATATCCAGGTAATTCAACCGGATTTGTGTAGCCTGGTCAAAAAATTGGATAAATTGCAAATAATCAATGTTTCCGGCTTTGTATTGCTTCGAAGCGCTTTTTATGATCATATTGGCCTCCTTCAAGCGGCTTTCTTCAAAGTAATCCAACTGCCGGCTGTATGTTTCCAGATTTTTGATGTTGTTGTTATAAGCAGTCATCATATCATTTTTAACCCGCAGGAAATTTTCGTAAGATGCTTCTGCGGCAATTTTTGCAGCCTGGTTTCTTCCTTTTTCAGCCCAGATATCAACGGGAATACGAACACCTAATTCAATTGCTGAGAAACTTTCGTTACCTGCAAATTCATTCTGACTGTATCGGAAGAAAGGGTCAGGCCATGAAATGGATTTAACCGCTTTACTTTCTGCCTGCTTAGTTTTCCATTGTTGCTTAAAAAGCGCTATATCCGGATTTGAATTCAACGAATCCATTCCGTTGTAACTTTCTTCCATAGCTATTTTATTTAATTGGGTTTCAGCAAGACTCACCGTATCATCCACAAACAGCTTGTTCATCAGGGTATTTGTGTTGCGGGCCAGCAGGCTTAGCGCCTCTTCTTCAGCTACTTTTATTGCCTTGTATTTTGCCTGGGCTGATACTTTTTCCAGATAAGAGACATCACCGGTTTCATAACGGAGTTTTCCTGCTTTGCTAAGTTCACTGAAGATATTTTTTAAATCTGCCAACAGCTTTACTTTTTCTTTTGCATAAAGCACATTGAAGTAGGCTGAACGTACATCCTTTATCAGTTGTATTTTTCGCTTTTCCAGGTTTGTTTTGCTTTGAGCAATGCGTTGATTAGCCAGTTTACTTCCGGCAATATATTCCGCCGGATTCTTAATCTCCTGTTCAACAGACCAATTTTCCCTGCTTGCTGCATTGTTTTCTTTTTCATACGCCAGCTTAGTATCCGGCAAATCCCAGGTCGTTTTTTTCAGCTTTTGCTTCTGTTTCACCTGTAATACCCCTTCTTTGATATACGGATTGTTTTCCAGGGCAATTTCTATGGCATCCTCCACATCATTAATCTGAGTGGTTTGTTTCCCTGATTCCTGGGCCTGGATGGTTCCCGGGAGCATTAAACCTGTTAGTACCAAGCCCACCATAAGCGATTTATTATTGATGCGTTTTCCGGTACGCCCCACTATTTGACCCAGGGAAGGAATATTTCGTATCCTTTCACTGAATGAATAAATGATGGGTAACATTATCAGGGTAAGCAAAGTAGCTGTAACCAGACCACCCACAACAACTGTAGCTAATGGCCTTTGCACTTCGGCTCCCGATGATGTGGACATAGCCATAGGCAAAAATCCCAGGGCATCGGTTAGCGCTGTCAGGATAACCGGGCGCAACCTCATATCCGTTCCATGATAAATTCGTTTAAAAACACTATGCATACCTTCTGATTTTAACTCATTAAAGAAACTCATTAACACTAAACCATTTAGTACAGCTATACCAAAAAGCGCAATAAATCCTACACCTGCCGAAATGCTAAATGGCATTCCCCTGATCCACAAGGAAAAGACGCCTCCAATAGCTGCAAGTGGAACTGCCGAGAACACAAGTAAAGCTTGTTTGAACGAATTAAAAGTGAAATACAACAAGGTAAAAATGAATGCCAACACTAACGGTACTATCCAGGACAGGCGTTTTTTTGCACGCTGCAGGCTTTCAAATTCGCCCTCGTAGGCAATGTTGTATCCTTTCGGTAAATCAAGCTTATCACCAAGCTCTTGCTGAACGGCTTGAATGAAGGATTCGGTATCCCTGTCACCTATATTGATATCCAATTCAATTTTTCTTTTTACCGCTTCACGTGAGATAGAAGCCGGGCCTGCCTGCATCCTTATGTCAGCCACTTCTTTAAGTTGTACTTGTTGTCCATTGGGCCTCATAATAAGCAATTCGCCCATAGAACGGGGGTTGTTGCGGAATTCCTCTTTCAATCGTACTACTTGAGAAAACTGCCTTTCACCTTCGTAAATAATCCCGGCTTTTGCACCGGAATATCCTGCCTGAATAGTCCGGTTCACCGTTTCAATATCAAGTCCGTAACGGGCCAGCTTATCGCGGTCATAATCAATCACAATTTGCGGCAGACCAATAACTTTCTGAACATTCAGGTCACCTGCTCCGGGAATATCGCTGATGATTCCTTTTGCCTTTTGCCCGTATTGGTATAAGGTATCCAGGTTGTTACCGTAAATATTCATAAGAATATCTGCAGTAGAACCTGTTGTTAAATGTTTGAACAGCATCTCAATAGGCTGTGAAAAGAAAAAACTAACCCCGGGAACAGTCGCCGACATTTCCTGTTTCATCATATTTGCCAGTTCATCTTTGGTTTCAGTCCGTTTCCATTCCTCCTTCGGCTTCAGATTAATGATCATTTTGGCCATTTCAAGCGACATCGGATCGGTGGGGATTTCGCCTGCCCCGATTTTGGTAGCCACCTGTTCCACTTCATCAGGAAATTCATTGAGCAGGACATTTTCCAGTTTCGTATTGATTTCCACTGTTTCCGAAAGGGATGTGCCTGGTTGTAAGATTGGGTGAATCGCAAAATCTCCTTCATCCAATTGAGGAATAAATACCGAACCCAATCTTCCAAAAATAAAGATTGCACTTACCAGCAGAAGAAGAATAACAGAAGTTACTGCATATCGATATCGAAGCATTTTACCTAAAACAATCCGGTATCCGTTGCGCACGCGTCCAATAATCTTATCCGCAATTTTAGGCTTATCCGATTTTTCCGGACGCAAAAAAAGCGCTGACATCATGGGCACGTATGTCAGGCATAGAATAATGGCGCCTACTAGTGCCGAACCAAATGCAATAGCCATGGGCCGGAACATATCGCCTTCCTGTCCGGTAAGCGTTAGTATGGGGATAAAAACAATCAGAATAATCATCTGACCGAAAAAGGCTGTCCGCATCATCCTCCCTGAAGACCAGATGGTAATTTCATTGAGCTTAGCCTGTAATTCTTTCCCTTTAAGGTTTCTCAACAATTTTACATGCCGGCTGATTTGGAACACAGTAAACTCGATGATAATCAATGCCCCGTCAATAATAATCCCAAAATCGATAGCCCCGAGACTGATCAGGTTGGCCGAAAAATCAAAAGTATACATAATCCCCAAAGCAAAAAGCAGGGAAAGAGGGATCACCGATGCAGTAATCAATCCCGAGCGCAAGCTCCCCATGAGCATGATTAAGACAAAAATGACGATTAAGGCTCCCAATGCCAGGTTTTCACTCACTGTGTTCGTGGTTTTGCTAATCAGCGAAGAACGGTCGAGAAAGGGCTTCATTTGCACGCCCTCAGGTAGTGCTGCCTTAAGCTGTGGCAAGCGTTCTTTTACACTGCCAATTACTTCTGCCGGATTTTCTCCCCGCAACATCATGATCTTTCCCCCCACAGCTTCACCTTTTCCGTTGTATGTAAAAGCACCAAAACGCGGAGCATATCCATACTTTACATTAGATACATCTCCAATTTGCAAAGGTGTGCCATTATTGTTTTTAAGGACGATTTTGCGAATATCGTCCAGAGACTGCGTTAAACCCTGTCCCCGAACAAAATAAGCGCGTTTGTTTTTCTCAATATAGCTTCCACCTGTATTGGCGTTATTTCTCTTTAACGCATTATAAATATCTGTAATAGAAAGGTTATAACTTTGCAGCCGGTCCGGATTCACAGCCACTTCGTATTGTTTCAGATAGCCGCCCATGGTGTTGACACCAACCACACCAGGTATATTGATTAATTCCTTTTTCACAATCCAGTCTTGTATCTCTCTTAATTCCATGGCATTATAAACTGTATCATAGCCTGGTTTTGTGGATAAAACATACTGGTAAATTTCTCCAAGTCCTGAAGTCATTGGGCCCATAGTTGGTTCACCAGCACCTTCAGGCAATTTGGCTGCTGCGCTTTTTAATCTTTCCTTAACCAACTGCCGGGGCTTATACATGCCCATATCTTCCTCAAAAACCAAAGTAATATCGGACAATCCGAATTTTGAAACAGACCTTATTTCCTTTAAACCCGGCAAATTTCCCATCTCAAGCTCAATGGGATAGGTGATAAGCCGCTCTACTTCCTCGGTTGCCAAATCAGGTGTGTAGGTGGTTACTTTTACCTGGTTATTGGTTAAGTCCGGCAGGGTATTCAACGGTAAATTTATTGCTGAAAAAATGCCCCATCCAATCCAGACCAAAATAAACAAGCCGATTATGAATTTATTCCTGACTGAAAATGCTATGATTCTGTTTATCATTTCATAATAATTTTATTTCTACTCACTTCATTATTTTATTTTCCCAATACAGAATTATTTCTTACATATCTTCTTCTTTTTCACATCAAAAGAATTAAGTAAGAAATTAGACCTGATTTGTTTGCCGGTCTGTTAATAAAAAAAAATTAATAGATTGCGGGAGGTGCCCGAAGTGAGTGGGCGATAGAGAGAAATTGTTTTAAGAATATAGCCCGATAGTCAAAAATTGACGTAATCAGTTCCTTGATCGGCGGAATCTCAATATTGTTAGTGATTCTCGCTATGTAAAAAATAACATTTTCGGATATAGACTTATTAAAAGAAGAATTGTTTGTCCTCTCTGAAATCAGAATATTAAACGCACGGCAATGGGAATCATGGTCTTTAGGTGTTTTATCCTGAATAGGGGTTTCACAGGTTGTTTCGTGCTCTGATGAATGCGTTAACCCAAAATGATGATGGTGCGGCACAGCAGCATGAGCCAAAATAATCAACCCAGCTAATAAAGTAAATAATTTTCCTATGTATTGTACTTTTATATCCACTTGTTTACAAAAATAAAACAATCAATCAATAAAAAGAACAGCAAAGATATAAAAATGTTGATGCAAACGGTTTTAAATTTTGTATCCCTTTGCCCCTGTGGATATTGCATGAATCAACAACAGGCTTATTTTTGCCCGGACAAAAGTTCATGCAGGTCTTTAGCGGGATATTCCATCGCTTTTCAGGGTTTTCCTGAGCCATTAGAAAGGTCTAACGTTATTGATTTTGAAGGCCAGAGGAAAAGAGAATCCTCCTTAAGGTTCGGTTGGCAGTTTCTGAGTATGTGCTATGATGCCGAAAAAGAGCATTACGAGCGTAAGTGATTCCTTCATGATTTTTACTTGTTGTTTTGAAACATGCAAAAATTCTTTATTAAAATTGTTGTGGATAATACTTCAAAAACCAAACCAAAAATATAGGTATACAGGAAAAGCCAAACGGAAGCTCATCCGGCATTATCCCGGACTTTGTTTTTGCCCCAATTATGGCCCCGAGACTCACATAAATGACGGAAAGTGCATAGCAAGAGTATGAAATTGATTTCCGGCTTGAACACATTTCCGGAGTGTTTCGATAGCTGGCGCGAAACTCGCTGGGTGCTTCGTGCAGCTCATATTCCTGTATATTATTCAGTAATTTATTACTGTCTGCCTGAATTGAATTCTACAAGTTTAGCCCAATCTATTTTTCCCTCATCGTCACAGAAATCATTTGCAAATTCTTTAGTAAATTTATTTATCATTGTTGAGTATGATTCGAGGAAGGCATCATTTTTCTCTTTAGCCTTATGTCCTAAAGGCTCAATAATGTCTTTATATAAGTTCTCTTGTCCAGAAATAAATTCCCAAAAATATTGACCACAATATTTATAATAGTCACCTTTATCCGGTTTATTATCACGTCCATAGCAACAACCATTAACAGATGTAACTATAAGACCAGAACTACTTGTCCTTAGAGTCCTTTTAGCCGTATTAAAATCAGATTTCATCTTAGCAATCTGTCCACTATTTCCCCAGTTTGGTCCTGATTTTATCGTTACGATATATCTTACATTATCTTTGTCAAACTCTAAATCTATACCTGTGATGCCAGATTTCCATCCACCATATACTTTTTCGTTAATAATTCGCCAGTCCTTCTAACCAGTCACCAAATAAAGCTTCCTCATTAGATGAAATATAAGCATCAGTAAGTTTTCTAATTATTTGTTCGGCCGTCAGGAGATATTTTGCTTTGAAAAGATAGGGGTTTTTTCTTCTCAAAACCGTTTTAAGCTTAAGACTTTTAAGGCTTTCAATTCTTTTTGTATGGAAAATTCCAATGTTATCTTCAACGTATTGAGTTAGGTCTTGTATTTTTAATTGAATCATATTCATGATTTGGTTCAAACAATACTAATTTTTTAGGGTCAATTTGCTTTTTAACATAATCATAATATTCTTTATATATATCTATTCCAATTGAGTGTCTATACATTCTTTGAGCAACAAAATTTGTGGTTCCAGAACCTGTGAATGGGTCAAGGACTGTGTCTCCTTGTTTGGTAAAAAGTTTTATAAACCATTCTGGTAAAGCTTCGGGGAATGCAGCGCTGTGTTTTTTATTATTACATTCGGTTGATAAATGAAGCACATTTGTTGGATATGCCTTATCTCTATCTACCCAATTGGATATGTTTTTACCAAATCCACTCCCAACTTTTGATTCATCACGTCTTTTATCTGTATCACTTAATTTTTTAAATCTAGACTTTGCCCAATCACCAATCGGCACCATTACCTCTTCCTGGTACATGTTAAATTTCTTATTCTTGTTAAATTGAAGAAGCCTTTCCCAAGCATCTCTGAATCGATTTGGCCATTTTCCTGGGTAAGAATTCTTTTTATGCCATATAAATTCTTCAGTCCATAGCCATCCTTGTTTCCTCATCTCAAGAATTAGCTCCATCACATAAATACTTCTTTCACCTTTTACTACTTTTTCTTTAATATTTAAGACAAAAGTACCGGTAGGTTTAAGAACTCGCAATAATTCTTTTGAAATCGGTAGAAACCAATTAACATATTCATTTGGATGAATTCCTCCATATGTGCTCTTTCTTTGGTCAGCATAAGGTGGTGAAGTAAAAATCAAATCAACAGAGTTATCAGGTAATTCTTAAAGAATTACCTGACTATCTCCTAGTTTTATATCTGTCCTTATTTCCATATGAATGGATGTTTCCTTAATTCTTAAAATTCAGAATACAAATTTAGTCAATTTTGTTGTCAATTTTAATATGCTGCTTCTTTATTAAATATTGTACATAAAGGCCGTCCGTCTATAAATCTTCGTTATTTTATATATTCATTCTTACTTGATTTGTAAAGGTAAGGGAAAAATATTGTATTTAGTGAGAGCTCAAAACAATGATCATGAAAATTCAAATGTAAAAAGTATAGCCAAAAGCTGTGATCTTGGTTTTCAAAAATTTACGAAACCCCTTTATAATGACGTATAAGATCAGGTTTTGGTTATAGCATTCATTCTCCTGCCATAAACATATGTCTTCGCTAGTGCTTAGCGCTTGTAAGACTGAATTCCTGTTTTCGTAGTCTGTTGCGAATCGGATTTGTATAAACCTAATCCAAAAAATCATTGATAAATAGCGAAAAGTAGAAAAATGATGATGTTGAATAAGCCTACTTAGCAAAGATTCTTGCTTCTACTGCTTCAAAACACCTTCCACATAACATACAAAAACATCGTAAAATGCATAGCCAGGGTATGGATTTCGTTCAACCCTGTTGAATAAAAAAAGATTCCACGTGGTAAACCGGGAATACTCGCTGGGTGCTGCGTGCAGCTCATATTTCTATATATTGCATACTGTCTTTTATTATTATATCACAGTGGGTTAATAACTCATCCAAAGTTAAAAAATACATCTGAATAGAGCAAAAAATGTTTTCGGATTGATGTTATTCCTTTTTAAAGCGATTTTTTTTGACTACTACAAATTTCCATTTTGCCTACCATAAACCCCAAAAAAGTCCGGGCACAAGCACCGGCAAAAGAGCGCCTAAAAGCATGAAGCTTAATTCATTTCAAGTACTTTAGCAATTTTCCAATACGCACAGTATTGTTTTGGGTATAAACCTCGTGAATCTATGGCTAAATCACGCTCATCCAGTTTCTCCCTGCACCCAAATAAAAAAGGCCCGTGCGTAATACACAAGCCTTTAATGCATTGCGACTCAGAGAGGAATCGAACCCCCAACCTTCAGAACCGGAATCTGACGCTCTATCCAATTGAGCTACTGAGCCAGTTTTGGAGTGCAAAGATAATAAAAGCAACAATTCTTTTTCATGATCTGCTTATAATTGATCTTTTTCTTTCTTATCTGCATTTAATAGTATGAATTATTCAGGCATGCCTGCTGATGCCTATGTGGTTGACTAAAAACTGACAAAACACACTATCAGCTTAAAACCAGAAGTTCAGAATTTTGAGTTAAATTTATTGAGGCCGGACTTTTTATTCATTTTATAAAATTAAAAGTTAATTTTGAATAATTATTGCGAAAACTGGATTGCAATGATTGGAATAATAAAACCTAAACATGAAAAAAATTACCTTATTAATCATCTCAATAATTTTGAGTCTGGCCACTCAGGCTCAGGATTATAAGATTGACTTCACTGCTTCGGGTGCAAGCAACACACTGGATAGTGTGCATGTTATTAATCTTACCCAAAACAAAGAACTAATGCTTAACGGTACAGACACCCTGCATTTGTATAAGAACACCGGTATTGGTGAAGAGCATAAAGAAAAGAATGAAATAAGCTTCTATCCAAATCCTTTGAAAAATGGTGAAGGGAAACTGAGTTTTTACCAAAGCAAAAGTGGTGAAGCGAAAGTAGAAATTTATGATATGGAAGGGAAGCTGCTTTTGTCAAAGCAAGGTAATTTGCAAAGAGGCCATATTGAATTTATGTTTACCAGCATGCCTACCGGTTTTTTTATGGTTCATGTGAAAAGCTTACGCTTTTCACTTAGTCTGACAATAATCAGTATCGATGGCAAGCAGGGAACTCCGGAAATGGAGTTAGTTCAAAACGTTCAAAAAAGTTCAAGCCAGGCGGCAGTGAACAGTACAAAGCTCGTCAAAAGCATCATCGGTATGCAATACAATGACGGGGAAGCATTAAAACTTACAGGATATGCTGGCAGTTTGACTTCTGTTGATACCATCATTCCCACCCAATCGCAAACCGTGAATTTTCTTTTTGGTTCGACTTATCCATCCGGTACCGTCCATTGCATTTCAGGCGGAGCGGCTATTGTGGATGTAACCAACCCAGCCACCGGCAAAACCTGGATGGACCGCAATCTCGGGGCAGCACAGCAAGCTACTTCCAGCACCGACAGCCAAGCCTATGGAGACTTATACCAGTGGGGCAGATTTTCCGATGGTCACCAATGCCGCAATAGTAACACAACAAATAGCCAATCCAATAGTGATACTCCGGGACATGATGACTTTATATTAGAAAGTGGTGATTGGCGATTATTACCAAACAACAATTTATGGCAGGGTGTAAATGGCACCAACAATCCTTGCCCTAATGGTTATCGATTACCTACTTATACTGAACTAAACAATGAGCGAAAATCTTGGTCTACCTCCGATGCAGCCGGTGCTTATGCATCTGTTCTTAAAATGCCCTTAACAGGTCGCCGAAACAACTACAGTGGTTCGCTCAACAATGTTGGCACACAAGGCTTCTACTGGAGTAGTTTTGTTGAAAGTTCCTCTGATAATTCCTATTTTCTGGGAATCTTCAGCAACGTTGCCTATGTGAGTGCCAGTATCCGTGCTTTTGGCTACTCTGTTCGCTGCATCAAGGATTGATCCCGTTGAATATTTGCTTCACTGCGTTACTCAAATTAAACATTGCAAGCTCTCTGCTTTTGAAATATTTTTTTAGTTTTGTATAATAATACTCATTGGGATAAAATCAGAAGGGCTAAAGCCCTGAGATTTTTTCCGGGTAATCAAATCATATAATCTCTGCCCTAAAGGACAGAGCAATTAAGGGCTGAGCAATTAAAGGACAGAGCAATTAGGGGCCAAAGCCCCAATTGCCCCGGCCTTTAGGCCGGGGATTGAAATTAAGACCCCAACTGCCTCTCCGGCCTTCAGGCCACAAAGTCACAGATAGAGCACAGAGAAAAATCAGAAAAACAATTTTCATTTATCGTGGATAGACATCCGTTAATGCAGAGAAGTCCCGAAAATTTTTATAATTTTATATCAGAAAAAAGCGAAGTACAAAAATGAAAAAGTATTTTACCCTAATTATTCTATTGCTAACAGGAATCACGGGATGCTCCCAAGATTCAAAACCCACTGAAATTCACGGCTCCTATAGAAAAGCAATTCAGCTTTTACAACAAAGCAAAAAACAATTGCCGGCAGATAGCTTACTTATTGAGAAAGAATACAACAGGGTTCTGCGAGCGTATGCTAATGTTTCCGACAGCTTGAAAAACCATGCCCCGGAATCCAGTTTTATCGGCTTTGAAACACAGCGGCTTATCAATTTATGCTATGCAGCCGAAAGTATTGAAAAACTGCAACATCAGCAGAGAAACCTGTTTAAACATCTGGGGAAACATCAAGATAAACTACCTAATCCGGATTCGATTCATAATGAAGTGGCAAAGTGTATCGTAAATAGTTATGAAAAGCAGTCCATCTGGTTTGAGGATACGTTATTGCATTATGTAACCACAGCCATGCAACAGCATTTAAACAGTCTGGATGCCGAATCCTGGAAGCCAGGGCGTAAGCAGGCTTTTGTAAATATGTATGCTGCTCAATACTACAAAAGGGGTATTGTTTCCATGGCAGAACCGGTTTTCCGGCATTTCCGAAGGTTTTATCAATATGAGAAAACATCTGCAGAACAATTGCTGCTTTCGGAGAATTACAGGTTGTACTCATCGGATTTAAAACCCACAGAAAAAAAGATAGGTCAACTTATCAAAGGGAAAAGCATGCTTCTCTTCGTGAATGAAGAAAGCCCTTTAAACCTGATTTACCTGATAAAGTTTATTCGGACAGCTCCACAATCCTTCCCATCAACACCGGTTGTTGTGCTTTGGGATGATTCCGCGGTGAGCAGTGCCTATATGAAAGCACTGAGAAGGAACCTGTCCAAACCGAAATATTACATTGCCGGTTTATCGGATAAAGATTGCAAGTCAGCCGAAAAATACGCCTCTTTTACTGCTCAGGGAAAAAATGGAAAGCTTCAAATTGCTACCAACAATCCCATCGATTTTCAGGAATGGCTGGAAAAGCCTTTGGCAAAGCAAATGCAATACCAAAAAGAAAAGTTGATTAAGAATTATGAAAAGTTGCAGGCACGGAAAAAACGGCAGGAAAATCTGCCCCGGGATAGCAGCCTGAAGTATCAAATTCAGGAAGGGAAACTAAAAGTGGAATGCAGGGGATACTGGGATTTTAATCCGAATTTGAAAGTTAAGCAATATGCATTTACCCAATCTTCACAGGGCGCGCTCAAATCGCAAAAGCAAATGGTTAAACTGGAAGTTTATCAGGAACATAATCCGATTTATTCGGTAAACTTTATTAGTGAAGGGAACCCGGTTGAAATCACACTTACAGCCGGACCACAGCATAGTTTTTCGGCAAGTTTTAAGGATAAAGAAAACCGTATTTGGAATCGTTTGTCACGAGAAACAGACAGTTTAATGCAAAAATCACAGGTTTATAATCACCTTATCAATAATTACCCATTTTCCAAAAGTGAGTTTATTCAAAAGCTTAGCTCTAAACAGCGGGAAATACAAAATTTAATAAATGATAAAATCGATAGTACATTACCTTTATTCAAACCTTTAGTTGAATTGAGAACAATTATTATTAAATTAAATAGCACAGAACCGGCCAAAGAAATTGGCTTTAATGATATCAATAAATATTATCCAACGGCCACTTTTGATTCTGTTATTTGGCGAAGCCCTCTTTATGGGAACTGGATTGATTCCTGGATGTTATACGGATCAAAAGACATGGTAAACGCCATTGATCAGGCTTTTGGTTACTGGAAAGTAGTTCCGGAAGCAGCCACTGAAGAGGTAGGACAATACATCTGGGATCGCCTCAATGCCATGGGCCGCTTCGATGCATTGGTGCATCTGGATACCACCTGGCTGGCCGGTTGCAAAGGGGAGGAAAATCCGGATGTCAGAAAACGGATAGAAGGATACAAGCGCATGGCACCGGGCAAAAAAGCGCCGAATATAAGCTGGGAGAGCAAGGGAAAAACAAAGGATTTATACAGTTTGAAAGCAGATACGGTTATGGTAGTGTTTTGGTCAGATGATTGCAGTTATTGCAAAGAAAAATTGCCGAAGCTATATCAAAAATACAGCGATTCAAAACATGCAGAGGTGATAGCGGTTGCTGTGGATAAAGATGACAGCAGCCTGAAAGCCGGAAAAAAGTTCATGCCCAACTGGCATCATGTGTGGGCTGAAGATGGTTGGGAGGATGATTTGATTGAGCTATATAATGTGTTTGGGACCCCTGAAATGTATATCCTGGATGGGGATTTTAAAATAATTAGGAAATCTATTTGAGGAAGGGCTTAAAAGGGCTAAAGCCCTGAGACTTATTCAGGGTGATCAAATCATGATAATCTCTGCCCTAAAGGACAGAGCAGTTAAAGGACAACTAAAAGACAAAGCTCCAATTACCCCTGCTTTCCAGGATTAAGGATTAGAGTTCCAAATGCCCTAATTGCCCCGGCCTTCAGGCCGGGGAAGAAATGAGGAAAAGCAAATTTTCATTTCCTCATTTCCTTATTCCTTTTCCCTTCCTTTTCTTATCTTTGCCGGAAACTTGAAAAACGAAAATTATGTTTACTGGAATTGTAGAGAAAACAGGAAAAGTAGTTAAGGTTGAGCGTGATCGCGGCAACATTAACTTTACCATAGAAGTACCTTTTGGTGATGAGCTGAAAGTGGACCAGAGCATGGCACATGACGGTGTTTGCCTAACGATTACCGATGTATATCCGGAGAAAAAACAATATGTGGTTACAGCTATTCAGGAAACCCTCGATAAAACGAACCTCAGCGAATGGAAAGAAGGTTACGAAGTGAACCTGGAGCGCAGCATGCCGATGGGTGCCCGTTTTGATGGTCATATTGTACAGGGCCATATCGACCAAACCGCTACCTGCACTTCCGTAGAAGAAACCGACGGAAGCTGGTTGTTCTGGTTTGAATATGATCCAAAGGAAAACAATATAACCGTTGAAAAAGGTTCCATTTCTGTTAACGGTGTAAGCCTTACTGTTGTTGATTCCAAACCGAATATGTTCTCTGTGGCGATTATTCCGTTTACTTATGATGTTACTAACTTTCACAATTTCAAAAAAGGAAGCGTCGTCAATATCGAGTTTGATATATTTGGAAAATATGTAGCCAAGCTGCTGAAGCAGTACATGGAAGATATGAAATAGGCTTCAAGTTTTAATGTTTACCTCTTGTAGTTAATTACTTCGGATTTCACAGGGCAGACTGTGAAATTTGACTTTAGTAGCACAATTCAGCGGAGATGTAAGGTAAAAGAATTATTTTTCTTTTGGATAATAAACAACTCAAGTATTACTGACGTTTAATAATCGTATTTTTGCATTAAAATGAAGAACCTGAGAAATTTTGTCATCATAGCCCATATTGATCATGGGAAGAGCACATTGGCGGACAGGATGTTGCAGCATACCGGTACGATTTCTGAACGTGATTTTCAGAATCAGATGCTGGACAGCATGGATCTGGAGCGTGAGCGTGGAATTACCATAAAAAGCCATGCCATCCAAATGGATTACAAACATACTGATGGTGAAAAGTATCGTTTGAATTTGATTGATACACCGGGGCATGTTGATTTTTCCTATGAGGTGTCCCGCAGTATAGCCGCCGCTGAAGGTGCCTTGCTTGTGGTTGATGCTAGCCAGGGGATACAGGCACAAACGATTGCCAACCTTTACATGGCCATTGATCATGATTTGGAAATAGTCCCCGTATTGAATAAAATGGATTTGGAGGCAGCGCAACCCGAAGAAGTAAAAGACCAAATCGTTGATTTGATAGGTTGTGAGCGTGATGATATTGTTGAAGCAAGTGCCAAAACGGGACTTGGAACACAGGAGATTTTTAATGCGATTATAGATAGAATCCCCAATCCTTCCGGAGACCCGCAAAAACCTTTGCAGGCAATGGTTTTCGATTCTGTTTATAACTCATACCGGGGGGTGGTGGTATATTTTCGTATTTATGACGGAATCCTGAAACCTGGCGATAAACTTAAGTTTGTCAATTCTGAAAAAACCTATGATGCCGAAGAAATTGGAATTCTCAGACTCAAGCAGATTCCAAAACAAAAAATGGAAGCCGGAGATGTTGGGTATTTGATATCAGGGATAAAGACTTCTAAAGATATTAAAGTTGGAGATACCATAACGCATGTTGAAAATCCATGCAAAAACATCGTCTCTGGTTTTGAAGAATCAAAGCCAATGGTATATGCAGGAGTTTACCCCATTGATACGGATGATTATGAGGAGCTTAGGAATTCTTTAGAGAAGTTACAGTTGAATGATGCCTCCCTGGCCTTTGAACCGGAGTCCTCTATGGCGCTGGGTTTTGGCTTCCGTTGTGGATTCCTGGGCATGTTGCATATGGAAATTGTGCAGGAACGGCTCGACCGCGAGTTTGATATGGGCGTGATTACTACAGTCCCGAATGTTTCGTACAAGGTTTTTACAACAGACAAAGAGGTTATAGAGGTTCATAACCCTTCCGGTTTACCGGAACCTACTTTGGTTGATCATATCGAAGAACCGATTATACATGCACAGATTATTACTAAAGAGGCTACCGTCGGGCAAATTATGAAGCTATGCATTGATAAACGCGGGGCTTTGAAAAATCAGGTTTACCTGACTGCCGATCGCGTGGAGCTTACATTTGATATGCCCCTTAGTGAAGTTGTTTTCGATTTTTATGATAAGCTGAAAAGCATTTCACGGGGATATGCGTCACTGGATTATTATACAAAAGGATATCAGACCGCCCGCCTGGTGCGCCTGGACATCCTTATTAACGGTGAGCAGGTGGATGCATTATCTACCTTAACCCATTTTGATAATGCGTATGGTATTGGGCGAAAAATGTGTCAGCGCCTTAAAGAATTAATCCCGCGTCAGCAATTTGATATTGCCATTCAAGCTGCCATCGGAACAAAAATTATTGCCCGCGAAACCGTGAAAGCTGTGCGCAAAGATGTTACCGCCAAGTGTTATGGCGGTGATATTACCCGTAAACGTAAGTTGCTGGAAAAGCAGAAGAAAGGTAAAAAACGTATGCGGCAGGTCGGCAATGTAGAAATACCCCAAAAAGCCTTTATGCAGGTGTTGAAGATGGATTAGGCGAATAAAAATGCCTCGAATGCACGAATTTAAGGTGAATGTTTACAGGGAAGATATGATGCTCTTTTTTTAAATACTCCTATAGATATTTCTTGATACATTCAAGATAATGTTAATTTTGTTAAGAAATACAATTGAAATGAAAGCACTACTTATTCCTGTTTTTGTACTGTTCCTGTTTAATTTAAATGCTCAATCAAAAGATAAGAATGATAGTACTTCCTTTTTCAACCCTGATACCATTAGCGTGCAAAATTCCACAAAATCACCTCCCCAGGAAGGATTCAACTCATTTGAAATTCTTTCGGATTTTCAATATGAGGATAATCCTATTGCAATTAGACCTATCGATTATGGGAGCCTTTTGGTTGATCATCCCAAAAAAGAAATATTAGCTAAATTAAAAGTCAAATCAGATTCCCTGGATACTTACATTAAATCTCTGAGGGCGCTTTTGGATTCCTTCCCCCATGACAACTATACAGAGGTAAGCAAGATAATGATTGAGGAAAAGCAAGCCAATACATTAAAAAAGAAACTTGTTAGTTATAAGAAGTTCATTACCTGCCATTTCACTGATTATTTTTCAGAAAACCAAACAGATGCAATATTAAATACTGATTTGCCCGAAAACTCATATAGTAACAGTTGGGAAGAATATAATTTTCACCAAACTATCAGAGTCGCTGCGCAACTAATGCTTGATAAAATCAGATATGAGGTCCATGAAGTCGAGAGAATCATCGTTAAAAATATGAATCCAACAGAAGAATAAAGCTATATTCCGTAAAAAATTCTTTTATCTGTTAATTTTTTTCAATGGTTAGATAGGAACATCCATTGCAAACATTATCGTGTATGCTAGCCATAATTATCATGGTTGCTTCATTCATTTGTCAAAACAATCTATTTTTTTATCAAAACCATATTTTTATTAGCTTTACGCTTCATTTTCAAAATCTCAGAGTATGCGTATATTATTATTTATCGCTTTGTTTGTGAGCTGCTTTCAGCTATCCGGGCAAGACATTTCTGATAAAGCAAATCAGGAAAAATATCAAGATTATGATGCTGTCACCATTTATGACAGTACAACAGTAGAAGTAAAGCCCAGTGGGTTGAGTTATGTGAACAACCACAAATTAGTCAGGATCAACTCCTTAAAAGGGGCTAAGCAAAATCATACGATTCGCTTCGATTATGATCCTCAGTCAGCTTTTGTAAGAGTGGATGAAGTCATCATCCATCGTGCTGATGGAAGTAAGGAAAATATCGATACATCAAAAGTCAAGGACTATCCAGCAGCCGCCCGTATGATTTATTGGGGAGCCCGCAAAAAAATGGTTCCGGTAGGACGCTTAAATCCGGGTGACATGGTAGAATATAAAATGTTCCGAAAGGGATTCACTTATGCTTTACTCAGAAATGATGATGACCGTTATGTGCCGCCGATGAAAGGGCATTATTACGACATAGTGGAATTTTGGAGTAAGCAGCCGGTTTTAAGAAAAGTCTTTGAAGTTTCTGCTCCCAAAGACAAACCCATGCAATATGAGTTTTATCACGGAGAAGTGAAGGTTTCTTCCCGTTTTAAAAATGATCATATCGTTTATAATTTTACAAAGGAGGACATAATGCCTATGAAGCGGGAGCCTCATATGGTAGCTATGTCCAATGTAGCACCCAAGCTTCTTTTATCCACCAGTCCGGATTGGGAAGCTAAGTCAATGTGGTTTTATGGAGTGAATGAAGAATATGGCAGTTTTGAAACCACAACTGAGATCACAAAAAAGACCAATGAAATATTGGAAGGCGCCACTTCCGAACTGGATTCCATCGCCCGTCTAACACATTGGGTAGCTGATGAAATCCGTTATTCCGGTATATCCATGGGAGAAGG
>JAIPAE010000072.1 GCA_021740245.1 Bacteroidales bacterium
AAATGCGGTGCTTTTGAAGCTCCCCGAAAACATAATCGATCACCCGGCTCAATGCTTCGGAAGCATAGCCGCGGTTGTGGTACTCTTTGCTCAGCGTGCATCCCACCTCCACCTGGTGAACATCGTTATCCGGAAAGCGAATGCCCAGGTCGCCAATGATACGCTGCTGCCCCTTCTCAGCGATGACAAACTGAAACCAGCTTCCCGGAACATTCATTTCTTTAGCAAACTTCGCTATGAAAGCTGCGGCCTCCTCTTCATTCTCAGGAATCCAGCAGCCCTGGTAGCAGTTGGTGGTTTTATCGCGACGATAAGCAAACAAGGCGGCCTTGTCATGCGCTGACACTGGCCTTAATACCAGTCGTTTTGTTTTGAGGTTCATTTTTTTGTGTTTGGATTGTTGTTTTTCTTCAGACCTACATCCGTTCATAAAGTGTGCGCGGAATCACCTTTAGCAGACGGGCCAGGATGCCCCAGCGCCTGGTGACATAAAGCACTTTTCGCTTTCGCGCGATGCCCTTGTATATCTGTCTCACTGCCTTATCTGTCGGCATCACCCAAAACAGTCCTTCACCCTTGGCCATGGCTGTATCCACCAGACCCGGACGAATATCCGTCACCGTGATATTCGATGCGTTCTTCGCAGCTTTTTGTCGCAGCCCTTCCAGGTAATTGATCTGATAGGCCTTAGTGGCATTGTAAGCAGGTGCTTCCTTGCTGCCGCGCAGTCCGCCCACCGAGCTGACAGCCGCCAGGTGACCACCGCCATGCTTGTCAAAATATCCGTATGCCCAGTCAGCCAAAGCCGTAAAGCCCGTAACATTCGTATCGATGGTGCTCTTCTCCACCCCGAAATCAAGGTCCGGATTAAGCTCTCCCGTGCCTGCACTCAAAACCAGCAAATCCATACCACCCAGTTCCTCCACCATTCTTTCAAGGTTTTCAATCGCAGTGGTGACGTCGCTGACATCAAAACACCGTAAAACAAAAGCATCAGGGTTTTTCAATTTTAATTCCTTAAGTAACGCCTGCCGCCGTCCCGTAATCCCCGTCCTGTATCCTTTAGCAGCCAGCATCTGCGCCAGTCCGCGGCCAATCCCCGAAGTGGCTCCCACAACAATGACCTTTTTCATGTTTTTATTTCTTATTAGGCAACGTAATTAATGCCAGCTTCTTACTGCCTGTAATTCAACTTTGTTGGTATCGCTAGAACCTTTCAATGTATTTCTTGTCAGGTATTCAAAATCTTTGTGCCATTTTACGAGATCAAAATTCTTTATTGATTTTCTGGCATTTTCAGAAAAGTAAAAATATTCTGTATCATTCATTTCCCCGAATTCAATCAATCTTTCCTTAAACTCCGAATAAGTATCGCACACAAACCCATTGTAGCCATCAACAACAACATTGTTATTTTCCGGCAGATTATTACAGATCACCGGAATTCCGCAATTCATATATTGCTTCGCTTTTATTCCTGATTTGGCAAGTTGCAAGGGATGATTCAATAGCGTGGCTATTCCAACATCAAACTGCATAATCATTTTCTGAATTGATGTCTCATCCTTCCAGTTAACGTTTGCAGGGATTGTTACGTTGATATGGTTGCAATCTTTAAAATAGTCTAAGACCTCTTTTGCATCTGGCGAATGTTGGATGCCTGTGAGCGTTAAACAGCAATCAAAAGGAAGCTCTTTTAACGCCGGAAATAAGTACTCATACAAACTGTTTTTGTGGCCCCAGCCAAAACCACCAATCCAGCCAATGTTAAATGTCTTATTTCTAATCCTTTTAACTATTTTAAGATCAGGTGTTGGTGAACTAATATGAACAACGTTTTTATTAAATTTAGTGAGGTAACGGGCTATTGCAGGGCTCCCGGCAGCTATACGATTACATTTCCGGGCAAAAAAATGTATCGTCTGAGGATCCTGCTCCAGGTAGTCTGCATCATCAAGATCATAAACCGTATCCTTACTCCTTGCAACCACTAACAGCTTCAAAAGGCTAGCATATATAAAATTCGACTGCACACGTTGAATAACTATCAAAGAGTTTTTCTTAGGGAATAGCAGTGCGGAGATATATCCCGACAGGAAATTCCAGACTTTCCGGGGGGAGTAACCTGGCACAATAAGCCGGCTGGATATATTCTCCTTTTTCTTTATAAAATCCAACGGGTATTTTGCCCTGTAACGCACACTTGGTGAATCGAGATTATAATAGGCAAACCAATAAATGTGATCTATTCTTCTTTTATCCAAAATACAGCTTTCTTATCTATCTTAATAATCTTTTCTTTTATTAAACGGTCCTTTCTAAACCCGTCTCATTTAAAAGCTCACTATCTTTCATCCTTTGCTTCAGCTCTTTCAGCCTCAGG
The DNA here is from genome assembly GCA_021740245.1 of Bacteroidales bacterium. Taxonomy (GTDB): domain Bacteria; phylum Bacteroidota; class Bacteroidia; order Bacteroidales; family PWNQ01; genus PWNQ01. Next base: position 2,384 of record JAIPAE010000072.1, read on the forward strand.
TAATAGACCGCGACGGCCACCGTTGTGTAAGATGTTGCCACAGCAGAAGCTATTCCGAAAAGGAAAGTAATAATAATGTTTTCAGGAAGCGCTACAAAAGGGATGGCGATAATTAATTCAATGGAAAAGGCTATTATAAATATCAATAAAACCATCCCAAAAACATCAAACCATTTTTCCTTCACCAGCGCCTTGCTTTTTTCTAAAGGTTCTTCCTCACCATCAGCAACCAGGGGCGATACAAAGCTGTATTGAACAGCCTTGTATATCCCCGGAATAATGAGCAACAGTGTAAATGCTAATATTATTAAACCAGCCACCAGCGTATTAATAAAGTTCTCCGGCCATTTTTTTACTCCAAAACGTACTATTTCCGGGGCATCTCTGTCATCAGAACCTTCTCTGTACAGAGAAAACGTATAGTTATAAATACCCAGCGTAGCTATCACTCCTATCAATTGCCTGATGAGGTTATATAATTGCGATTCTATTCTTAACCCCTGCCATTCGTCGGCAGTGACAATGGTGTTTGGATCTCTTGAAGCTTCAAAGGCCTGCGCCGTAATCTCTATCAGTATCTGCACCGGGATAAAAACAATGACCACCGTCAAAGCAATGGGCACGAAGTTTTTCTTCCACAGTTCAAAGGCAGTCCCCAGGGTTTCAGAAACAGGAATTCTTGTGTTTATCATTGTTATTCAAATTTGGGTTTGTGGTTTGTCGTTTGATTTAGATTAAGTTGCGGCTATTCATCGAACAGAGTGGTCAACATGTATATAATAATCCGGACCATGTCTCAGTTATTTTATCTCAATTTTACTTTTACTGAAATAATAATTAAAGTAAGCAGTGAATAACTCAGCGTCCTGAGGGTTTGCTTGCTCCCATTCGTTCAGTGTTTTCAATTGATTTATTGTGTCGCCAGATTGGAAATAGGTTTGAAAATCAGTCTGATAGTTTTGCGAAAATCCATAATGGAAAATAAATCCGATGAAGAGTAATCCGAGTAGTTTTTTCATAGGTGTTTGATTTTTTCAGCAGGAGCAAGCATTTTGTTTCCGGGTCCATAATCAATAATTAGTTGCAACGAATATAAGAAAATAAACTCAAATCCAATAAACCCAAACCAAAAAAACCTAAAACGATATAACCCTTCTTTCGCCCTGCCATCCGTTCCCTTTAAACACCTTCTAGTTAAAACAAAAAAGTACGCTAAAGCGCACTATTAATACCAATACAGGCACCACCCCACCACCCGGATGATCCCGATTGCTATCGAGAGGGTGCTCTACGCACAAAGGATACATCTTCAAATACCCTTTAGCGTCTCCCTAAAGCTTTCGGGATCAACTGACGGCTTGATGATTTTCCCAGTCCTTCCCACTACTTTAGTCCCGGTTCCAACCACCCGAAAACAGGGACTAAAGTCCCGGGTTGTTTTTGTCTTTTTATTCAGCCCCTTGGCTAAAGCCAAACAACCTGTCCCGAGCATCGGGAGTTAGGGATGAGGGCGAAACGCCCGCCGGAAAATCTCCTCCCACCCTCAATAGCAGCATAAAGTCCTGTTCAGGCGGAACACCCCCAAGCCAGAGAAAAACGCAAAGGGCACCACATCTTAAATAACTACAGCATTTATGCTGTAGCCGTTACCACCAGAAATACCCCCGGCCTTCAGGCCAACAACCAAAGGCCTGAAGGCCTGATAGAATATCTGTCAATTCCTTAAATCCTCACCATAAATGGCGAGGTTATAAAAATATAACCGGCAACTCTGACCAATAAACCATCTTGGTGTAAGGGCAAAACAATTCAGCCCAGCACCGAAAGTTTTCGGTATCCCTGGATTTAAATTCACCGGTCCATCCCGCCGCCGTCGCTCAAAGATGAATCAAAGACGGGAAATGGAAACAGGCGGAATGTCCGGATACCAGAGAAGAGCTCACAGGAAAAAATCCCTTCCTCCCTGGCCTACGAGGGTCTGTCCAGCAAAACAAGCAGGGATCCCGAAAGCTTTCGGGATGGGTAGGCTTGTGTGGTAGCCATTCGCGAGTGAACCGGTAGAGTGTTTATGAAAAACTCACAAAGGATAAAAATTCACCCTAATGTATTCCTTTCCAATGCGCAGCAGGGGATGCCGAAAGCTTTCGGCAGGGTAGGGGTAAACTAACGAGCATAAGCCCAATCCCAAAACCAGACTCCCTACTCCTCCAACTTCAAATAATACAACTTCGCGGCCTCTTCTATTTCATCCGAAATACTGCTATCAAACTGGAAGCTGTAGATGACCCATTCTTCATCGGGTTTATAAAACTGAAAAGTAAACCTGATAGGCTGACGATCATACTTTACCAGGTAGCTCATAAGCAAATAGCTTTCCGAAAGCTTCTTTTCAACAATCGGTTCATACCCATAATATTTCCCCACATAATCTTCATTAAGCCCCTCAAGCTTATTCTTTAACTGTATAATGGCATCCGACTTCTTGCTTATCCATTGGCTGGTCGAATACAAATTATCAATGGCTGTGCCGGCCCCTTTTTTCTGATACTCCCCGAAAAATTGCTCCACAATTTCCTCCGGACGGTCTTGCGAAAATCCCATCACTGTTAGCATGATGAAAGTGATTAGTAGTTTGGTTTTCATGGTTTTTTGATTTTATTATTAATCTATTGTTTTACAACTGAAGACTGACTTAAAGCATTAGAATCGCAATGACTACTGTCAGAATCCGCGGCTAATTTACATAGCATACAATACTTAATCTCAGCGCATCAAATTCGTTTATTCATAGTTTTGATGACGGCGTAAAGATGGTTATTAAAAGTACTATAAAGAAAAAGCTCAATACAAGTGTCAGGAAGAATTCTGTTTCGTCATTGAAAGTCTCAACAGCTCTCGTTTCCAGCTCTTTTATTTTGCCTTCATGCCATATCTTAAAATGATAATCATCCGAACGCTTAGAAATAACACTGCCTGCTTTAAAATATGTCTTGTTTTTAAAGTGGTTTTCTGTCAATAGTATGGGGTAAGTGTTTGAATCGCAATCCACGCTAAAGCAATGATAGAAGCCTCTTCCCACAAACTTCCTTTTAACCACTTTGTCAATCATGCATGAATCAAATTCGGCCTTGTAAAAGGTCCTCACTTCGTTTCTGACAAATTCAAATTTCCCTTCTTCTGTTTTTATTATATTGTTTGCAGCAAATAATGCACTTATAACAATCGAAATAATTACAATTGGTTTCTTATTTCTCTTTATAAATGCTATCATGCTTTGTTAATTTCAGGCTTGACTTTTTTGGTATATTTTTGCTTATCCATTGGCTGGTCGAATACAAATTATCAATGGCCGTGCCGGCCCCTTTTTGCTCATACTCCCCGAAAAATTGCTCCACAATTTCCTCCGGACGATCTTGCGAAAATCCCATCACTGTTAGCAGGATGAAAGTGATTAGTAGTTTGGTTTTCATGGTTTATTGTTTTTAGTAATTGCAATCTGAAAATTCTTAAGTTATTTATATGAGCGGCTTTAGTAAGTAGAATTAATGTTTTACGATAAACAAAACTACTCGCTTATAATTATTTGATTTCCTGTTTCTTTATTAAATATGTGCGATTCCTCGTTTTTAATATCATAAAAGAATACAAACTCCCTAGATTGGCCTAAATATCTCAAAGTGTCATTAGAATAAACAGATTTTGACTTAGATTTAAAAACGAAAGATATCCGGTTTTCACCTTGCTTTATCTTTGTAATATTCCTTGAATTTTCATGATGGGATGCCCAAAATGCCATAACTATAAAAAAAATAGCTAAACTTAATTCCCTAATAGGAATTCTTCGTTTTTGAAAGAAGTTTCTCTCGTTTGAAAGAGCAAAAAGCAAAGAGAATGAAATCAATCCTACGTTAAAAATAATTAGGTATTCTATCCATTTACCGTCAAAGGAGTAATGCAAAACAAAGTATGAGAATACAGATAACGAAAGGGAAATACTAACTATAACATCAAGGATCTTTGCTGTTTTTTTGAGTATTTTATTTTTCTTTTGTGATATTGTGTTTTGAGTAGGCTCTTCATTACTCTGTTTTACTTTTTCCTGTTCACTATGCATTGCCTCAAGGATTACAGAAGTAATTGGAAATATTAAAATAATAACAATGAACACAGTAATGTTGCTAAAAAAAGGTAGAAGGGGAAAAAGGTACTCTATTGGATTCAGATACGAGCTGATTTTTATGTTAAATGCAGAATAGAAATTATCTAAATGAAAGTGAACCAATGAGATTAGAATTAAATAACCAATAGCAATTAAATTCTGTAAAGAAATATTTTTAAGCCTATTAATATCCATTCTTTAAGTATTACTTTTATCCAATCCACGCTTCAATTTTTTTCGCCAATTTATCTTTAAGTTCACCTAAATCTTCATAAACTATGTGCGGATAATGATTTGTATCAAAATGTGTCTTCTCAAAATGCGATTTCTCACATGTGTAAATAACAGGTTTTTTTAGGCCGAGTGCGAAACCAGCCTCAAAATAAACGCCATGTTTATGCTCAGTAAAATCTGCAACAATGAACTTAGACTTTTTTATTTCAGCAATCATCGCATCATTAATTGTTATTTCTGAATCAATATGTTGTTCATCAATAATAATAGGTGAATAACCGCATTCGTCAATCGCTTCTTTTAATGCTACTCGCTTATCTTTTTGGCTATTAGAAAATGACATTGCTATGAAACACTTTTTTGATTTTGCACCAGATTCGTTAATCTCTACGATTTTCAATAACCCTTCATAAGTTAGCTTTACATCAATTAATTGGCTTCCATCAAATGTTGAGGCATCCATACCGCTAATTAGACCTTTATAATATAATGTAAATAAATAAAAAGAAAGCTCTTGGTTATTGAAAAAATATAGCATGTTCGCCAATTTCTCCTCGTCATTTATACTTGGCCATTTAATTTCTGATCCTTCATACCATTGAAGAGAATGAAGATAATTTAATAAGTTGTTGAGTTTATCGTCAGGTGTTTTTGGGTAAATTGCATCATTAATAATCTCTTCTAACTTTTCGTTATCCAAAATCTCACTTTTGTTTTTTATATACTTTTCAGGAAAAACCTTATTTAATAGCATACCGTATAATATATGCTTATTTCTTTGTACATATGCACTGTTTTGATGATCCCAATTAAACCTTAATAGTAGTCTTTCATCATTTACTTCGATATAGTACTCAGCAAGATCTTTTTCCGAAGGATGGTTTTCCGTTGGTAATCCTGTTATATGACAAGTTTCAACATGATGTGTTCCCATTGTTTTTATATTTATTTGGCTTAGATTTTTTTAGTGTTTTAATAATAAGTGTATTGAGGAGTCATGTGTTATAATAGCTTAGTTATTTCATCAATAGTCTGTTCAAGTATCAATGAAACCTTACCTTGATTAATATCTTCATAACGCACCATTTGATTATTAAATACATCAATAGCAACACAATAGGTAGAGTTAATATAGAAATCATCTTCATAATGCTCTTTTAAATAGCGATAAAGGATTTCAGTGAACATCCCTAATTCAGACTTGGTATATCCATCTAATTGGGCAATAAACCAAACCGCTCCAATTTCATCACTTTTATTTCGTGAAAATGAAAAGACATGATCGGGTTGAGCTTTAAGAAATAGGTTTTTAAAATGAATAATTGATTTTTCCTTTGGTTTTGTGTGAAATTTCAATTCTGCATCAGGTCTAATTTCTTCAATGCTAAAGTCTATGAAGTTTTCCAGAATATCAATGTTACGCTGAAATTGCTCTTTAGTGCTTTTTCTATCATACCTTTTAATCTTATCATCAATTTCCTGTATTTTCTCATTGATGAAGGCCATTTCATTATGTTTAAAAGCATTATTAATAGCGCTTAAGCAACTGACCCAGTAATTACCTCCACTTCCCGGACTTTTTATTTCAGTTATTGGCTCTTGCTTTAGCCTATGTGCAAAATTTCTTTTTGCTCTATCAGATTTACTCCTGAATTCGATTAATTCCTTTATACGTATGTTTTCCATTGCATGCGTCCTGTTTTAGGGTCCTTAATCCATAATTACTTCCCAACGAATATAAAAAAATAAATCCGTGAATCAGAAGCATATACAGGAAAAAATTCAACATCCGCACTGGAAAAACGCCCGGAATGCTCGCTGCGGGTGGGTTTCAGAGGAATTTTGCAGTGAAAAGAAAATTTTCAGAAAATAATTTGCTCCAATAAAAAAATATTTCTACATTTATCTGCGTTAAAAAAACAATAATAACACCCTGGCGATGTAGCTCCCCCCAAATCGGGTAACATACGTTCAGGAATCAAACAAAGCCACAGCTATGATTATAGTCTGTCACATAACAACCGCCATCATGTATCCCGCAAAGGAAGATATCTATGCTCCCCCTCTCACTTAGGGAGAGAGGGTTGGGAGGTGAGGCGAAACGCCCGTCGGATAACCTCCTCCAACCCCAATCACAGCCACAAGCATAGTTCAGGCGGAACATCCATACGTTGGAGAATAATTCAAAGGGCATGAGATAAAACTACCACCGTTTTCACCTCATCCCCCAACCCCTTCTCCTGCGAGGAGAAGGGGAGTAAGAGTGCCATGTATGGACAGCAGTTCCCTTCTCCCTCTTACTCCCCCTTTCATTCTGGGAGTGGGGGTTAGGGATGAGGGCGAAACACCCGCCGGATAATTTCTCCGGCAAAAAGGCCTGCAATTGCTTCCTCCTGTCTTTCACTTAAAAACATCTCTCAACCTTAAGGCGACGGCGGGTGAAAGGGCTATGTGCTATTAAATCCTATGATTGTGAATATCTTCTAATCCGTGTAATCCGCCAAAATTCATGAAATCAGCGCTACTGGAATTTCTCAATTATTACTTTTTCACCACCTTCCGGTAATTTACCTCTTCGCCGTTGATCACCTTCAGGATATACATGCCCCGGGGGAGCTGCTGCAAAGACACTTCCTGGCGGTTACTTTCGAGGGGTTCATGCAGCAGGCGGTTGCCTTTCAGGTCTGATAGAGTGAAAGCAGCACCCGTTTTTAATGCAGGCAGGCTAATGGTTATCCGGTTTCTGAATGGGTTGGGAAATATGGTAAGCGATGGACTTCCGGGTTCATCTATTTCCGTGCAGTAATCGCGCACAGTGATAAACTGCCTTATCGGGCCTGTGCCGCAGTCGTTCAGGCCTTGCACTTCAATAAAGGCTGTGCCAGACGTGTCGGTGTTCCAGTGGACTTCAGCATTATTGCCATTAGCAATCACTTCTCCCATATGCGAAGGGTAAAC
>JAIPAE010000073.1 GCA_021740245.1 Bacteroidales bacterium
TATTTTTCATACGGCCCCAAAGCATCGTTAAAAAAAGCACGTGAGGTTAAAGTCAGGGTCTCAGCCTGCTTTTTCAATGCGCTAATGATTTTTGGATGACAGTGCCCCTGGTTGACAGCTGAATAAGCTGCTAGGAAATCATAATATTCCTTACCTTCTGCATCCCATACTTTTGCGCCTTTTCCTTTTGATAATACTACTGGAAGCGGATGGTAATTATGGGCACCATATTTTTCCTCAAGCTCAATGGCTTGATGAGAAGTGATCTGATCTGTCATATCCCTTTTTTAGTTTTTGTTTATGATTTGTAAAATTATCCGGGCAAATATAGAACTTTTGCCGTGAATCATAGACCTTTAAAAATTAATTTTTCAGGTAGCTGCAATCCAACGGGAATTAATTCTGATTATTATTGTTTTGCGTGAGTTTTACTTGTTTTTCCTGTAACCTGCAGCATATAATGGTGAGAGGATCAGGAACACAGATGAAACAATGATAAGCGCATTTCCAACCCCAAACCGGTCGGAGAAAAATCCGAGGGCAAAAGCGATCAGGGCAGCAATCAGAGACTTAAGCTGACTGTGTGCGGATAATACTGAAGCATGAACATGCGATTGTGTTTTACTGGCAATATAGGAAACACCCATAGGGTTTCTCAGGTTCTCGATCAGAATGATCAAAATAAAAGGAATTATGGCAAGCAATGGAATTTCGCTGATCTGTCCTATGCCGGCCAGAATTCCCATCGATAAGCCTAATAATAAGGTGATATTCAATGGAATGGTTAGATGACGGAAGCGATCCGCAATGATCCCTGATCGACGGGAAGCAATACTGCTTAAACTATAAATGATAAAATATGAAAATCCTACAACAATTGATATCTTGTCCTGTTTGCTAAACCCGTATAATAACGGTAATAAGGGCCCAAGTGTTTTGATCACTGCCTGCAGATAATCACGGGAAGCTTTATAAAATCCACTGTAAACCGATACATTTAATACTGCTGTTATTCGTTTCCATGATCTAAATGTGATAAGAAAATCCCGGAATATCAATCTGAACTTTTGCTTAATATCAGTCCAGGAAGGCTTTGCTTTATCCCCGTCTAAAAACGAAGGATAAGACATGATCAAAAAGATATCCAGGATGTAAGGGATGACCGTGACCAGAAATATGATACGGTAAGAATCCTGATAAAAAACAATAAATCCTGCTGCAAGCGCTGATAGAGCTGTACCTATCTGTGACCATGAACGCGTGTATCCGTAGTAATGAATCTTTTGATTTTGCCATCCCTTTTGCTTTAGGTATTGAAAAATCATTGCCTTGTGCACTCCTGAACGAAACGCATTACCTAAAGCGAAAACGATCATGGCCAAAAGGAAAAATCCAAATGAAGAAGACAAGTAGAAAATAACAAATGATATGCTGAAAAGGATAAAGGAAAAAACCATAGTACGCCTCCGGCCTGTTGCATCAGCCATCATGCCGGAGGGTATCTCGAAAATATTGATAAGAATTTCCCGAACACCATAAAGAATACCAATTTGCGTGTAGCTTATACCATTTTCCAGCAGAAAAAGCAGTAAAAAAGGCTCATAAAACCGCAGGTTCTTGAGAAACCCATAAGCAGAAAACTTAAATAATTGTATGTTCCTGTCAAATGTTTTCCTGACCATGGAAACTGATTTTTAACGTATTAAGGTTGTCAGTAGCTGCTTACCTTAACAGCTTAAAACAAAAATAGCTGACTCGCAAATCCGGTTTTTATTAAAAAAAAGCTGTTCTCACATCTGAGTGATAAGACCCAAAACAAAAGAATAGCTTAACCAAACAATCAATGATCAATTAAAATTCCAGTGCTTCTAAAGCAGCTTTGTATATTTTATCTGCATTTGGCAATATCGCTTTTTCCAGGATGGGATTAAATCCAACGGGAGTAAACGTAGAGCCGACACGTTTAATGGGAGCATCCAGGAATTTAAATGCTTCATCAGCAATAATTCCGGCCAGTTCACCGCCAAAACCGGCATTGACTTTATCCTCATGTACGATCAAAACCCGGTTTGTTTTTTTGACGGTATCGATAACAGAAGCTTTATCTAATGGGATAAGTGATCTTAAATCAAGCACTTCCACTTTGTAACTTTTTTCTTTAGCCAGTTTTTCGGCAGCCTGCAAACTTTGGTGAACCGTATTACCGTAGGTAATAATGCTCAGGTGTTTTCCTTCGCGTCTCAGCCTGGCTTTACCGAATGGCACTTCAAAATCGTCAGGAATTGGCGTAGCTGCTATAGGTGCATTATAAAGCGCTTTAGGTTCCAGGAAAAGGGTAGGACCTTCAGAGCGGATAGCGGTGCGCAAAAGCCCGGCAGCATCATCAGCAAAAGATGGATAAACTACGCGTATGCCAGGAAAAGTAGTTAGAGCTCCTTCGGTTGTTTGTGAATGGTATAAACCACCACCGATATAGCCTCCTGACGCAAGCCGGATCACTACGTTTGGCGCAAATTTTCCATTCGTACGCCAGTATTCATGCGTCATCTCAACAAACTGCTCCATTGCAGGCCAGAAATAGTCTGCAAATTCGGCTCCCTCAATAACGATGCGGATATCTTTACGGTAACGGCTCATGCCATTGGCCGTTCCTACTATAAAGTCTTCGGCAATGGGCGCATTGAAAATACGGTCTTTGCCAAATTCCTGTTGCATGCCTTTGGTGACATTAAATATCCCGCCCTTTTCTTTATAGGCTACGTCCTGGCCCCACAAAAATGTATGTTCGTTATGCCGAAACTCGGCTTTTAGTGTCTCATTCAATGCTTCGATAAATTTCTTTTTATCATCGTTTAGGTCATGCGTTCCTGCTACATATTTTTTGGGCTGATAAGGCTCTGGCAAAACGAAATCATAAATACTTTCCGGTCTGGGGTCGGCTGCTTTAATTCCTTTTTTGTGAGCTTTTGAAACAATATCTTTGATTTCTTTATCCAGCGCATTGAGTTGAGCTTCGGTCAGTTTTTTGCTGCGAATCAGTTGCTCGCGGAATCTCAATAGCGGGTCCAGACGGCTTGCCTGTTCCAGCTCCTGCTCATCGCGATACAGCTCCTGCCGGTCGCTGTTAGAGTGTGAACCCATACGGGTTACACTGGCGTGAACAATCACAGGTTCCTGTTTTTCGATTGCATGTTTTTTAGCTTCATCCATAGCGTTCATGGAATCGAAGATATCTTTTCCATCGCAATGGATAATATGCAGGTTCCTGAAGCCTCTGAAGTTATCAGCCACACGGCGATTGGCGGTTTGGTCTTCGCGTGGCACGGAAATACCGTATCGGTTATCCTGAAACACAAAAATAACCGGAAGTTTTTCACGGCTTGCACCATTTATGGCTTCGTAAACATAACCTTCGGAAACTGATGATTCGCCCTGGGAAGAAATGGAAACAGCATCATCCTTATACTTTTTTATTCCCCGTGCTACTCCGACAGCATGTAGGGTGTGATTTCCCGTAGCTGAGGAAACATTATGAATATTCCATTCCGGCTTGGCAAAGTGGTTGGACATATGCCGTCCCCCACCGGCCACATCTGATGCCTTGCTGATGCCGTTCAGGATGACTTCCTCGGCTGTAAGCCCTGCGGATATAGTTGTGAGCATATCGCGGTAATAAGGAAACAGATGGTCTTTTTTTTGCTCGAAAACCTGCCCAATAGCCAGTTGTATGCCGTCATGACCAGCATAAGGGGCATGATAGGACCAACCCAGGGCCTGCTTTAAATAATTTGGCGCTTTTTCATCCAGCTTGCGACCCAATACAAGAAGCTTATACCAATTTTTTAGTGTCTCTTTATCTGTGTTTGTGATTGAATGTTTTTTTGCTTTTGCCATGATTGTAAAAACTTGAGTTAGTTCGGCTCTCTAACAAAGTATTTAATGGCTTTGTTCATTAATTAACGCATGGATTTGAATAATTATCGCATAGCTGTTTAAGAAGCAGGATATGAATAAATCCGGCGAAAAATTTACAAACGCCTTGTGTTTATAAAAAAAACATTATATTTGCACCCGCAAAACGGCTCCGTAGCTCAACTGGATAGAGCGTCTGACTACGGATCAGAAGGCTGGGGGTTGGACTCCTCCCGGAGTCGCAAAAATAGAAAAGGTTCGTGCAAACCGCACGGGCCTTTTTTATTTGGGTAATCATAGAGTCTGATTGTACGATGCCGTTGAATTACAAATTCGTTTCCATGTCCTGCCGATTTATAATTCTAAGGTATGCTTTAATAACTCAACCATTTGCTTATGTTTTTTATGATTATTCTCTCTTAGTTTTTTTATTGTTTAATTGCTTCCATTTAATTGCAGGTAAGTTTTTTAAAACAGGAATTGGAAACAAATCCCATTGAGGTTCACCAGTTTCGAAACTTAGCAAGAACATCTTATCTTTCTCTGAAAGTTGCTTATGAATGGTTTCAATTAACAAACTTCTTGTTTTTTCATAATCCTCATAAGAAAAATTGACTGTTGTCATTCCTGCAAATTGATTCTCAAATGCTGATTTTTGATCTTTGAGTATTGGAGTAAGCAGTTCATTAATTGGTTTATAATGGCTTATTAATCCTACCTTAAAACCATCCCATATATTACCATCGGATCCTTCATTTTCAAGCAGCAGCTTAACATCAAACAAATCACGCGGATGTTGCCTGTCAACTGCTGCACATATTTTACCTCCATATAGTTCTGCAAAAGAAACAACGTTTATAGCAGCAAACTTATCAAATTCTTCCTGAACGCTTTCTACAACCTGCATTAACTTAGGCTGAAATGCTACTCCTCTTGTGATTGTGTTTACCTCAATTTTTATCTGTGCACCTTTCCCCTGACAATATAACTTAACATCAGATCCTCTATCAAGAGATACAGTATTAATATTTATTCCCCTGATATTCTTTTCAATATCCGCTTTTATTCTACTTAATCCATCTTGTATTTCTTTCAACGCTTTACTTCTGGCATTAATGGGCAGATACGTTAAGTCAATATCAACCGACACACGTGGCATATCTCTATAAAATAAATTGATTGCCGTCCCGCCTTTCAATGCGAATATTTTTTCTTTGGCTACATAAGGAAGCACCTGTAACAATAAATTTACCGGGCTTTATATAAGGGAGAGATCATAATTCAGCTAAATCTTTTGGTATTGATATTAAGTACTTGCTATTATACACTCCTTTTTCGGTTATCATCCGTCTGCCTCTTCCCAGGTTAATATTGTCAATTTCTAAAAATTGAAACCATTGGTGATTTGCTTTTTCTGCCATATATAAAAACAATCTCTTTACTTTTACAGAAGTACAAGCCTGTAACAATTCGGTCACAAGCTTTGGTTTTAAGTTTACCAAACCTTCAAACAACTTGTAACATTCCACAATATCTGATTTATTAGGGGCTAAATACAAACACTCCATTATAGCTCTTTCAGGGGTAGATACGATAACATTAATTTGCTTTATTTCAATTTTCTTTGTTCCTATATTTTCGGGTAAAAAAGATGTTGATTTATGGAGTATTTCCACATTCCAATTGAATTTTATAAACCACTTTGGGAGTCTTGTTTTAGGTGGTGAAAACAGATATAATGTTTCCTTACTTAACCTGATGTAATGACTAAAGCCTTGTAAATCCAATGCGGTTAAACCTCCAACATGGACTTTAGTTTCTATTTGTTCTTGTATTGCACTTAATGCTCCATACCACTCTATATTATCATCTGGCTTTTTGAAAGCACCCCTGCCAATAGCTTCTAACCAGCCACTCTCTAAATAATACATTCTTAAATCGTCTGATATATTTAAGCTTTCTAACAATGGAATTGTGATTACATTCCCTTGCCGTATGTTTTTAAACAGAGTTCTTAATTTAGTTTCTTTTTTAGTAGTCATACTCCTAATATTTGCACAAATATAAGAAAAATAATATTGAAATTTTTAAATATTTATTAAATATAAAACTTTTTTGGTAGTAATACTAATAATTTGGCGATAATTTTACGATAACTAATTTTTGATACACAGTGAAGGTATTCACTTTCTCTGTTATGCCACCCTCAGCCAGTCCGCTCATTTCAGCAACATCTTAAAATCAAAATCTGAGTAATACGTATTAGTCTTATTTTTCACCACATTTGATGCAAAGGAATTGGACTTTTGTCCTCCCGGAGTCGCAAAAATAGAAAAGGTTCGTGCAAACCGCACGGGCCTTTTTTATTTGGGTAATCATAGAGACTGATTGTACGATGCCGTTGAATTACAAATTACGGCGGATCGGGGGTAACTTCCAGCCGGGAATTGTTTTTTTATTCCGTACAAATATATATTCAATGCAAATATAATATATATCTTACATCCTTATAACTGTATGTTTAACAATTTATTTTTTATTGTTATAGTTGTAACAGCGTGTAAAAAGCAGATTTTCAATTAAAAAAAAAGTGTAAGGGGGTTGTGGCAGGATGGTTTTGGGCTATATTTAGCCGGAATTAAAACAAACCCAAATATCAAGTATGGAAAAGAAAAAACAAGAGTATCACACCAGTTTTTTCAAGCCTTCCAACAAACGAACCAAAGCCAACCGCAATATGGTGATCTGGCTGGTTTCCATATGGGCTGTGGCTGTTTTTGGCTTTCAGATCCTGTTGAAAGTGCTTGAAAAACCTACTCCTGAGCCTGACTGGAAAACATACCAGACCATTAAGGCTTCAGTGTATTCAGAAGATGCCACTACGGAGGATTACCGGAAATTTGCCAGGGTTAACCTCAGAGTGCTGGCCAAGATTTTTATAACCCCTGATGAGCGGGAAACGCTTCAGAAAAGCATGAGCTGGGCTTTTTTTAATATTGCAGGGGAGGAGGGAAAACATATCCTGTCGGATGAGATAAACAAATTCAAAGCAGTAGAAGATACTACTTCGGATGTGATGAATCCGGCTTATCAGGATGCAAAGTTTCGTTTGCAGGCTCATGCTGCGCCTATGCTACAACTGCTGAAATCGGATGTGAGGATCAGGAAGCTGCCGCTGGAGTTGCGCACGGATTATCCGCAAAAATTATCCCCTGAGCATATCGGGAAACTGGAAAATATCTTTGATGCTTATCTTATCCACAACCGTTCTGTACTCACCGACACAGTTGTCCTCGGATTTCCGTTCCATTACTTATATACTGCTGTTTTACTGCTGATCCTTTTCGTAGTACTGTGCTGGCTTTATTGCATTACTGCCGATTCCCAAAATAAAAAACACAATATACAGGATTAAAAATCAGAAAAATAAAAAATATGAAGAAGATATTTACACTTATAGTTTTGATGTTGAGCACAATGATAGCAGGAGCAGCAAATTCTGCCATAGATCTTGAAGGCAGTTTTAAACTGGGCCCGGCTATCCTTCTAATTGTCATCCTGGTATTGTTTATTTTGGTGGGGATTGTTTTTCGTGCTAAAAACACCACCGATTTTTATGCTGCAGGCCGCAAGATTTCCAGGGTAGGATCCGGTATGGCCATTGCTTCCAACTGGATGAGTGCCGCCTCTTTCCTTGGTATGGCTGCTCTTATGTATGGCCTGGGATATCACGGACTTTCTTATGTGGTAGGCTGGACCGGTGGCTATGTGCTTTTACTGATCCTCATGGCAGGACAGATCCGTAAATACGGGAAGTTTACCGCTGCGGATTTCATCGGTGACCGGTATTATTCCCGCAACCTGCGTGCTGTGGGAGCTATTATTGCTATTCTTATTTCCATTGCTTATTGCGTTGGACAGTTTGGAGGAATCGGACTTATGTTTAAATGGATACTGGGCATGCCCTATTGGATGTCGGTGGTGATTGGAGGGGCTGTGGTTCTTTCTTATACACTTCTCTCTGGTATGCTTGGCGTGACCAAAAACATGCAGATACAATACGTGGTAATCATCATTTCTTTTTTGATCCCGCTGTTTATTCTGATGTTTAAGTTTGATTATTTCTGGGTTGTACCTCAGATCGGCTATGGTTCGGTTGTGTCTGATGTAGTGAATGGCATCCCGCTGGCCGAGACTTCAGCGCTGATCAATAAATACGGGCACCAGTTTTCTTCGGTGGCCATGCCGGAATATGCTATGCCATGGGATACGGCTTACGGTACTACATTTTTTCAGTGGATCGCTATTTCCTTTTCTCTGATGATCGGCACGGCAGGTTTGCCACATGTTTTGCAACGCTTTTATGTGGTGCCCAAGGTTAGTGATGCGCGCTGGTCAGTAGTCTGGGGATTGTTCTTTATTTGTATTTTATACTGGAGTGCTCCGGTATATTCTGCTTTGGGGCGGATATTGTCGGCTCATCCTGAGATCGGATACCTGGAAAAAGATGCTATTGTTGTATACACAGCTCAGTTGGGGAATATTCATCCGCTCGTCGTTGGCCTTTTGGCTGCCGGCGGTGTTTCTGCGGCCTTTTCCACTGTTTCGGGACTATTGGTAGCCGGTTCATCGGCCTTTGCACATGACCTGTATGTCCGCGTTTTTTATCCTGAATCTTCACCAAAGGTAAGACTGAGAATGGCTCGTTGGGCAACGGTGGTTATGGCCGTTATTGTGGCCTCCATTGCATTACTTAAACTGGCCTTGATCGGGCAACTGGTGGCTGTGGCCTTTTCACTGGCAGGTTGTACCATCTTCCCGCTATTCCTGCTGGGGATATGGTGGAGCGGCTCCAACAAACAAGGCGCTATTGGCGGACTTATCGCCGGTGGACTGGTCTCGGCTATTGCTATAGCTTATTTTATTGCCGGAAAAATGGGATGGATATGGCCGTTTCATGAATTTGTAGATTATTATCTCGGTGCATGGTATTTTGCTGTTTTTGGCGCACCATTGGCTATTATCACTCATATTATTGTGGCCAGGCTCACACCGGAAACGCCTTTACATATCCGAAAGTTCCTGATTGAAAATGTCCATACTTCATGAAACTGATTCGAGATAAGAGAACAAGAATTATTGTGCTGATTATGCTGGCTGTAGTAATTGTAAGCCTTTTGGGTGCTCATCTTTATTACAGCCGGCTCAACAGCAAGGTGGACCCCAGAATCAGGCCCGCCAGAGAATTGTATGAAGAGTACAATAAACTGGCAGCAGCAGGTGATTTTATTGCTGTGATTCAACTGCTGGATTCTGTTGAGAAGATATACAGTGAGATACCCCATTATCTGAATTCTTTCGAAACCGGCGTTTTGGCAAATAACCGTGCTGCAGTGTATCTTACTGTTGTTTTACATCGCGACAGCCTTTCACCGGATCAGAACATACTGGCGGATATTCCCGGTGATAGCCTGGTTGCGATTGCGGAAAAGGAAGTAAATACTGCTCTATCGGTATATAAAAACTGGAAGATGAAATATGCTGATTCTGACAGGGCTGACTGGAGAAAGATGATCAGGAATGATTTTGTTTCAGGCCTGGAAGAATATCCGGAAGTGGAACAGGAGAAATTTTTGGAAAAACGCCTTGATGAATTTGAAGCGACAAGAACGGAAATTGACCGTCGTCTTTCGGTTGGCTATACAAACCTCGGCATGATATGCCGCTACAATGGCAATTATGATTCCGCGCTGGTAAACTATACCAGGGCAATGAAGCTTT
>JAIPAE010000074.1 GCA_021740245.1 Bacteroidales bacterium
CACAAAACGTGGTCAACATTTTAAATAATGAGACCAGTCTGAAGAGATCACATTTGATTTTCAGCGGGTGTAATAAATTTTGAGTTTTTAGACCAGAGTCAATAATTGAACACAAAAACTAAACAATATGATTTAATGAAATTTTGTTTTCGTCGGTAAGACTGGAATTTCTGGATTTAAGAAATATATCTACGGGAGAGTTGAGTTTTGTTTTCAGATGTTTATTCATATTTTTAAACATACTTCCGGTTAATAGTTTATAGGTAGTAAAAAATCCTACAGTTTTATTATTTAATTCCGGGAGGCTTTTGGCAAACTGTTTCCATTTTTTATCGGGTTTCTGGCCAAAGAAATACAGACCACTTGTCCAGCTTCCTATCAGGATTACGTTAGCATCATCTATTGCTTCTGTATCAGCATCTTCAATAGAAAATATTTTAACATTGTGCTGACCCTTGGTCTGAAGATAGTCTGCAATTTCACCAGCGTATGCCCTGGTTGTTCCTTGCTTGCTGTTGTATATTATTACAATATTCATAAACACGGATTTATTTTATAGTGCAAATAAACTAAAAAAACAGCTTGCTGCAGAAACAACAAGCTGATAATTTTATATCATGAAGATTAGGCAGTCATACCGCCATCAACAGGATTAACAGTACCGGTGATAAATTCACTATCATCACTACCCAGAAACAATGCCAGATTAGCTACTTCTTTATTGGTAGCGTATCTGCCAAGGGGAATACTTTGCTCAAAATTTTCTTTGGCTGCTTGACCTTGTCCTGGTGCAAATCCATCTTCTAATGAACGCATCATGCGGTTATCAACCGGTGAAGGATTGATTGTGTTAACACGGATTTTATACTGAGCTCCTTCGAGAGCTGCCGAACGCATCATTCCGATTATAGCATGTTTACTGGTTACATAAGGTAACACATTTGGGGTCCCGGTTAATCCGGCAACAGATGATGTTATGATAACAGAACCTCCTTTATCTTTCATTAATGGCCATAAATACCGCAATCCATAGTAAGTGCCTTTTACGTTAATATCTATTAATTTATGGAACAATTCCATGGGATATTCTTCCAAAGGTATTACTTTTCCTTCGATACCAGCGTTATTAAAAAAAACATCTACATGGCCAAAGAGTTCTTTTGCTTTTTCAGCATATTCTTTTACCTGTTTTTCATCACTGATATCAGCTTTATAAACATATAGATCATCTGAATTGATTTCTGCTTCAGCTTCTTTTAGTGCATCTTTGTCAATGTCTGTGATCATTACTTTTGCGCCTTCGTTTAACATTTGTTTGGCTGTTTCTCTTCCTATACCACCAGAGCCTCCGGTGATAATTACCTTTTTTTTCTCAAATCTTTTCTTCATATCTTTAGTTTTAAATGTTCACTCAATAAAAATCAACAAGTAGATCATTTTGTTGTTTCTTAGCATGAATTAAATATTGTTAAATTTACAGATTTATCAAGGTTTATGAAGTCAACAAAACACAAGTATACTCAAGATATAAATCTGCGAATTATATTTTCCATAACATTGATAGCTGTAATGGGCGTATCAACAATAACGCCTGTATTGCCTGATGTCAGGGCTGATCTTGGTTTGACGAATCAACAGACCGGTCTGATGATCGTTTTCTTTAGCATGCCGGGTATTTTGTTAACACCGTTGTTAGGTATTCTTGCCGATCGCACCAGCAGAAAAGTTGTTTTAATTCCTTCACTTATTGTTTTTGCATTAGCCGGATTTGTGATCTTTTTTTTACGTGATTTTGGATGGATATTGTTTTTCAGGGTTTTGCAGGGAGCAGGTGCTTCTTCGCTGGGTTCGTTAAACAGCACATTGGTAGGGGATATTTATTTAAAAGAAGAACGCTCAAAAGTTATGGGGTATGTGGCTGCCGTTTTAAGTGTTGGAACTGCAGCATATCCCGCTATTGGTGGAGCTTTGGCTATTTTGGGCTGGCATTTTCCTTTCCTGATGCCGTTGTTTGCCCTACCGGTTGCCTGGTTTGTGTATAAAAAACTGGATAACCCAGAACCAAAACGCGAAGGTGGATTTTTTACTTATCTTAAAGAATCGTTCAGAAATATACAATCAGTATCGGTTATTGTCCTTTTTATATCCAGTTTTGTTGTTTTCATTATCCTTTTTGGGGGATATCTCACCTATTTGCCACTATTGATGAATGATAAATTTCAGTCTTCTTCTTTTGAAATCGGAATGGTATTAACTTCCATGTCTGTGATAACTGCGTTTACATCAATGATGCTGGGCAGAATAAACCGGAGGTTTTCTGAGCGTACGATCATTCTCATTGGTTTTGGTGCTTATGTTGTCGCCTTTACAATTATTCCTTTTATAACTCACCCGTTATTAATGATTATCCCGATTATTATTTTCGGGTTTGGGCATGGGGTGAACTTTCCAAGTATACAGTCTCACATGACAAAACTGGCACCACTCAAATACAGGGGAATGTTTATGTCGTTTAACGGAATGGTATTACGAATCGGACAAACGACAGGACCTTTGATCATTGGAAGCTTTTATCTTATCAATGGACATTTAACTGCTTTTCTCGGGGCAGCAGCGCTTGCACTTATTATGTTTGTATTTCTTTTTTACCTGCTGAAAATGTAGTATTTTCGTCTTCTGATAAAACACTTACGATGTTTTTTTCGTTATTGTTCTTGATAAAATTGAGCATTATGAAACCTTCATGATCCGCCTGAGGCGGAACACAAGAAAATAACCCGCCTTAGGCGGGCTATAGCACGGGGTTCCATACCGCACTGACGGGATAAATATAATTGAATTAAAAAAAATTAATCAAATGAAAATAATATCAACCGGGATTTTAGTTATTGCTTCATTTTTGTTAATAGTCTCGTGTACGGAAAAAAAAGACGATCCTGTGGATATGGGTTATGAATACTGGCCTGTTAATATAGGAGATTACCACATTTATCAGGTGGATTCAATCGTTTGGGATGATTTTTATGATCCGGTTCAAATCGATACCTTTTCGTATAAAGTTAAAGAAGTTATTGCCTCTGAAATAGAAGATGCAGAAAGCAGAAAGGCATTCAGAGTAGAACGTTTTATTAAACAACATGATAGTTTAGAATGGTCGGTGGATAAGATTTATAAACTACAAAAATTGCAAACTAAGGTATTAAAGATGATCGATAATCAAACATTTGTGAAGTTTGTCTTTCCTGTAAAAAACGGCGTTGAGTGGAATTCCAATGTTTATAATTCGAATCCGCCCAAAACCTATGAATTCAGAGATACCCATTTATCTTATGAAGTGGATGGTGTGAATTATACCGAGACTTCTACAGTGCAACAAAATGATCTTGTAACGCTTATCAGTAACGATGTTGCTTTTGAGATATACGCCAAAGGTTACGGGATGGTTTACAAAGAAGATATCTCTCAGGAGCTGGATATCTCTACAGGCGAAATAGAAAGTGGTTATAAATATACTTACAAATTGCTGGAATATGGTGAATAGACATGGATGGCTTCTAAGTGTTTTTTTTGTTTTCATAACTTTTAATGGTTTTTCCCAGCAAAATTTCAAGCCGGATCGTTATTTTGTTGAATTCCAGAACAAGGATTTCTCCGGATATGACCTTTCCTCTCCTGAAGATTTTTTAAGTCCACGGGCTATTGAGCGAAGAAACAAAATGGACATATCATATGATCAAAAAGATTTGCCGGTAAACCAGGTGTATCTTGACAGCATTAGGAATTTGGGAGCAAAAATACATACTGTAACTAAATGGCTCAATGGTGCAGTTATTTCTGTGGATACTCTACCCCAGCTTCAACTTATATCGGCACAGCCATTTGTAAAAAATGTGGATACGGTTCGTTATCAGAGTGATGTAGCTTTTAACAAAGATGTAAACGGGACAGAGGAGATACGTTCTGGTATGGAAATTTTAACCGGTTATTTGGAATCTTCCATAGGCTTTGATTATGGATACGGAGAGAATCAAATTAAGATGATGAATTTACATCACCTGCATACCGAACGGTATAATGGTAAAGGAAAATTAATAGCAGTGTTGGATGCAGGATTTGCAAATGCAGACCAGATGGTTTCTTTAAATCATATCTTTGACAGTCATCGTGTAGTTGCGGTACGTGATTTTGTGGATAATGATAATGATGTCTTTCACAGTAGTTCACACGGGCAGATTGTTTTATCTATTATGGCATCCAAACAGGAAGGTATATTTGTGGGTGCAGCTCCGGGAGCTTCCTATGCTTTATTAAGGTCTGAAGATGTAGGTAGTGAGTATCCGGTAGAAGAAATATACTGGGCCGCAGCATCCGAATATGCAGATAGTCTGGGTGCTGATATAATCAATTCTTCGCTTGGCTACAGTCAATATGAATATCCGGATTTAAGCTACAATAGAAAAGACCTGGACGGGAACACCACATATTCTACAAAAGCTGCTGACATTGCTGCCTCCAGAGGCATGCTGGTTGTCAACAGTGCCGGTAATGAAGGTAATTCCTCATGGTATTATGTTACTGCTCCGGCTGACGGAGACAGCGTGCTTACTGTAGGTGCTGTTGATCAAAACCGTTATTATGCTTCCTTTAGCTCAAAAGGTCCGGCTTATGACGGAGATATAAAACCAAATGTTGTTTCCGTAGGTGAAGGAACTGTTTTTCTGAATTATAACGATCAGATAGCTGCCGGAAACGGAACATCTTTTTCTTCCCCTTTAATTGCTGGCTCTGCTGCTTGCCTTTGGCAAGCTTTCCCGAATGCCGGAAATATAGAAATCAAAAATGCTATTGAGCATAGTGGCTCGCAGTTTCTGAACCCCGATTCATTAGTAGGTTATGGCCTGCCTGACTTCCAATTGGCTGGTATATTAATGGATACTCATAATAAAACGCCCGATGATTTTATAAAAGTTGTACCAAATCCTTTTCAGGATAAGCTTTATCTGATATCCGAAACCAAAACCGGAAATAATACTGTTTTTGAATTATTTGACCTGACCGGAAGATTGATCAAAAGCTGGGAGCCTATTCCATCATTAAATCAAAATTTTTATACCTTAAGTAATTTAAATAGCTTAAAGCAAGGGACATATATTTTAAGGGTATCCAACAGTGCTTTTACGCAATCAATAAAAGTTTTGAAAGCTAAATAAAATCTCAGCATCTCAGGTTTATCCTTGTTATATCTTAACGAACAAAAATTATTGCAGGTCTTCTGAAGAACACCAAATAATCTTATAATGAATGTCATGCATTTGTTCTTTTACTGCGGGAAGGAACTCACTGCGTATTCATTGGGGTGAGTTTCGTTAGCCTGTAGCACATTATCTAGTGTGTTGGCCGCGCCTCACGGTCAGCCTGCAGCGGACGAATTTGCCCTGTCGCCTTGCAGGTGATGCAATGCAGACTTTTTCGGAAAGCCCTATTGTAAAGATATGATCATATGATTTCAAGGTAAATATACTTCATAATTCTCTGTTTGTTCACATAATTTCTATTTTTGTAAAAATCAAAGTGGGCAATGAGTAAAAATATTTCTCTGATTATATTGATGTTTACATCCATAGTTATTAATGGTCAAAGCCCTGAATCTAGAGATCACAAAATAATTGAAAGTCACAATGACAGCATGGACTTGGCCAGTAACCATTACCAATTGTATGATTCAACTGAAACCCCGGCATATGATTTATACAGAAGCTGGGATAACCATAACATGAAATATCTTTCCGGAGGTTCAATTATAGAAAAGGCAGACTATTATTTGTCTTTGGATTCGATGCTGATCCTTTTAACAGATTCCATACGAGATTATTCCATGCCGGTATCTAAAGACCGTATAACTTCTCATTTCGGAATGCGTTATTACCGGTATCATTATGGTACGGATATAG
Organism: Bacteroidales bacterium; assembly: GCA_021740245.1. GTDB lineage: Bacteria > Bacteroidota > Bacteroidia > Bacteroidales > PWNQ01 > PWNQ01. Next base: position 5,952 of record JAIPAE010000074.1, read on the forward strand.
ACCTTGATACCGGTGATTCAATATTAACAGTATTTGACGGACAGGTTCGCTATACTGATTATTATCATGGCTACGGAAATGTTGTTGTGATAAGACATTACAATGGCCTGGAAACAGTTTACGCGCATTTATCTGATATAATTGTTGATACAAATGATTTTGTAAGTGCCGGTGATCTGATTGGATATGGAGGAAACACGGGCCGGTCTACAGGTTCTCATCTGCATTTTGAAATGCGCTATCGTGGTGCTGCTTTCGATTCCAGAGCTGTATTTGATTATGACAGTTTCAGATTAGAAAAAGATACATTTTGGTTATGTGCTACACATTTTGCTTATCTGGGACCTGTAAGAAATTTAAAATATGCCCGTTATCATTATGTAAGAAAAGGAGATTATCTTGGTAAGATAGCCCGGATGTATGATACAGGAATTGGAAGATTATGCCGTTTAAACGGAATATCGCGAAGAACAATACTTCAAATTGGCCAAAAGCTGAGGGTAAGATGAAGCCTATGAACTTTTGATAAGATATATTGTTAATGGAAATAAATCAAAATTTAAAATAATGAAGAGAATAGCACAAACAAACTGGACAGAAGAAATGTCTTTTGATGTGGAAGTAAATGGACACAATTTCGCTATTGATGCAGACGAAAAAGTAGGAGGGAAAGACCGGGGACCGAGACCAAAGCCCTTGATGATGGTATCTTTAGCTGGTTGTACAGCTATGGATGTGATTTCAATTTTGAAAAAAATGCGTGTCACACCGGATTATTTTAATGTGGAAGCTTTTGCTGATTCAACAGAAGAGCATCCAAAACATTATAATAAAATACATTTGAAATACACTTTCCGCGGAAAAGATCTATCGGAGGCAAAGATCAACAAAGCAGTAAACCTGTCACAGGAACGTTATTGCGGTGTTAGTCACATGCTTAAAAATGCTGCTGAATTAACACACGAGATTGTTATTGAAGATAGCTAAGGGGATATAAAAATATAATCTTTAATAAAACAGCCGTTGTCTGATGTGGGTGGCGGTTGTTTTATTTTAGCATGCTGATAAATTCATACAGAATCATGGCCGTAGCACCCCAGATTATGGTGCCGCTTATATTAAAACAGGGAGCGATAACTTCTTTATCAGTTCCTGTATAAAATGATTTCTCTACAATTGTCCCATAATTCATCAATTTATCCAACGGAACTTCGATGATACTTTCTACTTCAGATGGTTGTGGAATAAAAGCGGGCTTTTGTTCCATAATTCCTATTACCGGTGTCACATGATAATTGCTTGGGGGGATGTATATCGGAGATAATATTCCTTTAATTTTTACATCCCGGGGGTTGATGTTAACTTCTTCATAAGCTTCACGTAAAGCAGTGCTAATAATGTCCGGGTCTTGTTGTTCACGGCCACCACCGGGAAAAGCAATTTGGGCACTGTGTACACCATCATATTGAGGGCGTTGGATAAAACATGTCTTCCATTCCTGATCAGGATATAATCCAATCAGAACAGCACTATCCCGGGGTATGCTTTTTTTCTGAAGTTGCAGGTTGCGCCCGTATGGAGCCATATAACGATGTGCGGTTTCTCCCGGTAATTCTGCCTTTAAGCGATTGTTAATATAGTGTCCTAATTCCGTTGGTGACAGTTTCGTTATGTCCATATACCTGATAATATATTCTTAATATGATAATCCTGTTTTTTTAACAACTGATATCAAATGATGTTGCCACATTTTTTTTCAAAAATATTGCTTTTTTTAAAAAATAGTTGCTTCTTTGCGTAAGTTTTAAACCAAAATCAAATTTCAAAAATGAAAAACTTACTTAAATTAGCATTGATGTTAGTAGCTGTTGTTACTTTTGCTGCTTGCCAGGGTACAACAGATAAGGCTTCAGACGAAGAAACTGACAAAGCTAAAACAGAAGAAAATGTAAAAGCTGAAGATCAACAAGCTAAAGATGAAGCTCCATGTGAAGATGAAGCTAAAGAAGAAATGCATGAAGAAAAAGCTGATGAAGAAATGCCAGCAGAAGAAATGCCAGCAGAAGAAATGAAAGATGAAGCTTCTGACGAAAAAGAAATGACGGAATAAGTTTAATTTCTTCAGATTTTTAGAGAATGTCCTTATGCTTGCATATGGACATTTTTTTATCTTGCGGGTCGTTTTAACATTATGATGCTGACCTATGAAAATAAAAATATGCCTGTTGCTTTTATCGATTATTGCTCTTAATGCATGTAAAAGCCCGGAAAATCAAATTAAGCAATTAACAAATGATTTGATTGTTAATGTTAAGCAACGAAATTTTGATGATATTGATACTTTTACATCAAATTCAATCGATTCATTGTTAAGTAAATATGCTTTGCTTTGCAAGTATGTTGTTAAACCGGAAGTTTTGCTTGAATACGATCCAATTGTTGTTGATCAAATTAACATTAATGAAAATAAAGCTAATGCGTGTGTAAATAATTTACATACTGTTCAATATCAGAAAACGGACAATGGTTGGAAAATAAAGCGGTTTGATGATCTGACAGCCAGGTTAACAGCACTGGTTTTTTTATACGCAATGGAAATACATTATTTTCAACTGGCTTGTCAGGTGTCTTCAGCGGAATATCATAAAAAAATTCTTTTAATGCAGCAGTATGAGCGACTTTCAAAAGGAGAGGAGACACTGAAAGCTCCGGATATAACCTATGAAATACATAAAGTAAAGTTTCGGAATAACGATAGGGCCGTTGTTTTTTATGAAAAGGCGGATACGAAACATTCATTGGTTTTGTTAAAACAAAATGGTCAATGGGTCGTCAATAAATTGTCCGGATGATTTTACTATTGCTGAAGCAATCTCATATCGGGTTCTAAAACTTTGGCATAATAGCAGGGATCATTGTCACATTCCATCTCCTCAACCTTTATTTGGCCACCGTCAAAAGTGTGGATTTCCTTATGTCCTTCATAATAAATGGCTTCAAATGTGTAATGGGTTTCTGTTTGTAAAAACAAGGTATATGTTTCTGAAGAACTTGTATCTGAAAATACCGTATCTTTTCCTGCTTCTTCGCTTTCGTAAACAAAAAACACAACTTCCGGATTTTCATCGTTAATAGTAAAATCGATAAGGACTTTACCCTCTTCCGGCACATATACCGTGCAATCATCACAATCCGGAAAATTTGCATCACAACCGGTAATAATAATTAAACCAAAACTAAAAAGTGAGATAATCACATTTAAAATTTTGCCTTTGAGTAAAATATATATTTTTTGTTTCATAGATATCTAAACTTTTTGTAAAAATAATTTTTTTCCTATAATTTAAAAGCAGGAATTATGCAATTAATATTATCTCTGGCAAAAAAACTGGTTGTTTACACGATAGCTTACCATTCAACGGAAGCCCGGCTTACCGGCATAGTCATGCACCTGGCACCTCCGCCTCCACGCGGTAATTCCGATCCTTCTACAGTTATGACAG
>JAIPAE010000075.1 GCA_021740245.1 Bacteroidales bacterium
TGATTTTGGAAGAGGCTCCCACAAGCACAACAGTACCAATGTTTTGGCATAAGATATTGATGTTTTCAATATAATTTTTTGCCTGGCCTTCCTGAAAAGAAGGTAATCCAAGAAATATCAGGTCAGAGTTAATGGATTCCACACGGATAATATCATACAGAGGTTTGTGTTCAATTTCATTATTGATGATCTTGATCTCTGCTTTAATCCTTAAATTATTCAGTATTTCGGTAGTTTCTTTCCGGATTATTTCTTTTTGGTCATTAATTGGATTAATGATCATAATCCTTATAGATGATTCTTTCCATTCCTCGGACAGCCAAAGGAACTTCACAAGCTGAATCGCCAGGTGGCTATTACTGGCTCCACCGCGCCACCAAACATCGATCGTTTTATAGTTACCAAAGCCTTTTCGCTTGTCATAATCGATCATAAGGATATTCATATCCAGGTTTTGCAAGTCATTCAGCAACTGGACAAATTTGTCAGGGTCCTTGGTATGTCTTGCCCAGCCCATCAAAACCGTATTGGGCTCTACGCCGGCAAATCCATAATTCTCAACAATATTGGTTATGGTATCATAGACGTTGGTTGTGGTTTGTTTTCTGGAGAAAATACCTTTAATCTCGGTATCAACGGTAGATTCTTTATCAGCCTGATCGTGTTTTGTTAATGCTTTCTCGTTTTCATTTTGTTTTTCGATCAGGTCAAAATTTGATAACAGACCGTGCTTTCCTACCATTGCTTTGCCAAATTCAATAAGATAGGGTCTGTTTTGCGATCCACCGCTGAATAAAATGATATTAGGTCTCCAGTTGCGCTCTTCCAGTCCTTTCCGGTCCATATGGTGCAATGATGATCGTGCCATGGCTGACCAGACGCTTTGCCAAACATCTCCAAGATCAAGTTGTAATTCTCGGCGTTTCAGGATAAAGTAAATGCCAATCATTAAGACCAGAGAAATGATCATGGCTAGAGGATTCATCTGAAACATAATACCAAAGGTGATAACAAACCCCAGGATACCTACCCAGTGTGGGATACGCATTGACGGGCGAAAATCGCTACTGGCCCAGCTTTCAAGAACATATGCCAAATTAATAAAGCCATAAGAAGTAAGATAGAACATGGATACCAGCTCGGCAATGGCATTGAGGTCACCAATAAGGATGCCGGCTTCTGCGATTAAAAAAGTAACTATCAGAGCTGCACGTGGCTCGCGATTATGACCCTGTCCCTTAGCTAAAAACTTAGGTAAAATTTTGTCAAGAGCTATCGCCTGCATAATTCGCGGGCCGCCAAGAATACCGCCTAAAGCCGAGGAAAGCGTGGCGCCCCAGATACCGGCAACAACAAGGCCGCCAATCCAGGCTGAGTGCATCAAAAAGTTGTTGTCATTAAGTAGTACACTTCGGGGCATAAAAAAAGCCATGACAAGTACCAGCGAAATATAAACAATCAATCCGGTTATTATAGAACCCAAAGTTCCACGGGGTATATCCTTTCTGGCATTTTTCAGGTCCCCGGACATAGCAACACCTGCTGTAAATCCAGTAACTGCAGGGAAGAAAACAGCAAAAACAGTTGCCATTGGCAGTGAATCTGTTGCAGGAAACATCAAGACAGTTTCAGGATTGGATGCCGGTTCCCATAAAAAACCTACAAAAATCGAAATTAGTGATAGTGCAATAGCTCCTAAAATAATATATTGGGTTCTGATAACCAAAGACGTAGAAATAAGCCCAAGTAAGGTTAGTACAATTACTACACCAGTACCAACAATGCGGATGCTATTGAGGCCTGTGTCCAGATTCAAAAAACTGCGGATTACTTCAATCCCAAGAAAGTTTTCAGTAAAACCAACAATATAAAGCGAGATACCCAGTGCAGTGGCCACAAATAATGCAAGTCCGATAGCACCTCCCATGGGTAAACCCAGACTGCGGGAAAGCATGTAATAAATGCCGCCTTCTTTCACCTGCTTGTCAGTAGCAATAGATGAGATGCTTAACCCTGTGCTTACCGAGACAACATGGGCAAGAAGTACAATTAGTAACGTGCCTATAAGTCCTGCCTGTCCTACAACCCAGCCCAGGCGCATATACATGATAACACCCAGGATCGTGAGTATGGAGGGCGTAAACACACCGGCAAATGCACCAAATTTTTTCCGCTTATCCATATTTCTTCGTATGATATTTTTCTACGTGTAACAGAGAAATAGGTTTTATATTTTTTGATTTTAAATGACTGTCATTTTTTTAAAACTCCTGTATCAGTTTATTGTATCGCTTTATATTGTTTTTATAGCTTTTGTTTTTTAGTATTTTGTTCAATTGCTTCCAACTTATATTCTTCTTTCCTGTCATGATTATAAGTATTAAGTTTAATACCATTTTCTTTTCTTATAGGTTTCCATGATCTATGAAGATATTGAGGCTCTGATTTAGAGGTTGACTGATAATAAAATGCACTTTTTTTCTGTCCGTCGAATTCAAGATTTGTATCAATTAGTTCTATTTGTCCTGAAAGAGCTAAAGGAAATATCCAAATAGTAATTAATAAAATTCTTTTCATGATAAATTAGTATTGATCGTTTTGTTTTGATTCTTCATTAATTTTCTTTTTCCTGATCATTGATGGAAGTATAAAAAGAAGTGTGCTTAAAGCCCCTGATAAAAATGCAACAAAAATTATAAGAATTAATGAAGCTTCAACTTTCCAGCCCAGCAAACGGAAAATCACCTCTTTACTGTTTTGTATGGTAATTATAATAACCATGGCTATTACAGCCAGTGCAATAATAATAGATACGGTCTTTTTCATCTGTTTATAATATTGTTCGGTGTTCGCTTTTTCTCTTAATCGCTCAGTTCGCCCTCTCGCATCATCACATCATCGCATTACTCATTACGCCATTTAATCATCCGCGTGTGTGTTCCGCCTTAGGCGGATCATGGCTCGGTTCATTGGATGTATTTTTGATTAGGGTATTGATAGTATTCAGGTTTGATTTTTATAACAATTGTTCCAAGACGCTGTTCATAACCGAAGACAGGAGTTACAATAAAGACAGTGTCTTTATCTAATTTAAAACTGTGAACCTTGTCAACTTTGAGCATCTTACCATCATAACGTTCACTGAATGAGCTGCCTTCGTATTTCTTGTCTGTACTCAATAAAACAGTATCATTCGGATCAACTAAAAATATTTCTTCAATTTCATCATCCTTCACTAAAATATTGAGATAATTATTGACTATATCCAGGTTGTTGTTCAACATTTCTTTGCGTACTGCCCAACTGAATGTTTGAATGACCAGCTCATAGCCGGTACTTTTGGATTTTATGGTATAGGAAGTAAAATCTTCTGATAATTGCTCTATGGTTGATTTATGTTGATTTTTTAATTGCCTGATGGTTGAACGGGAAGAAAAATATATCCAGGCTAAGGCAATTAAAAGTATTACAGATAAGATAAATGCCCAATGTAAATACCATTTAGGATTTTTATTTGAAACTTCATTTTTCATGATGGATAATTTTGGTTTGTCTTGTTTTAACAAATGAAACAGGGTTTTTATTTAACTATCCGGTTACAGATTGTATTAAAATCACAGTGTTCACATTTTTCTAAATCATCGGTTTGCTTAAGCGGTACCTCGGGATCAAGCAATTCTTCAATTTTCATAAACATTATTTTTTCAAAGCTGGATCGGATAGCAGAGTTAATACCATAGTCTTTTTTGTATTTAAAAAAGATAGAATGTGCTTTAGGATTGGCCAGTAAAACAATACCGCCTTCATGATGGTCATCTGTTTTTTTCATTTTACTATAGATCCAATCGTAAAAAAGCACTTGTATAATCTCACCGGATTTCAGTTCTTCCATGGTTTCAAATTCTTTGCTTTGTGTTAAAGCACTTTTGTTGACATTTCCGGTTTTATAATCTATAATTCTGATTTTATGGTCAATTTCATCTATCCTGTCAGCTATTCCGCGGAACAATACTTTATTGTTTTGAATTTCGGTTGTATATCTCAGTTGTTCTTCTACTCCCGTAACTTTTATATCTTTATGTTGGGCAGCTTTAATTTCTTGTTTCAGAAACTGGTCAATAAGATATTCAGCAAGATTTGTCATTAACTTATTTTTGCCGGATACAAGCATCTCTGCATCGTAATAGTTTTGAAATTCTGATAAAACGAGTTTTTGTATATTTTGATTTTTCAGAATATCAGATTTAATAATTCCATCATTTTCCGACTTTATGATATTAAAAATATTTTCAAGAATTTTATGTACAACATTACCGAAAATATTCATCGGGATAGTATCTTCAAGCTCTTCAGCTTTCTTGAGTTTTAGCAGATATTTAAAATAAAACTGCAGGGAGCAATTGGTCAGGGTTTTTAATCCGGTAGCAGAAATACCTTTATGATCCGGATGCAGGAAATCTTTGATCAATAGCATGACATCATGACTTTTTTTAATCAAAATTTCCCGGTCTTCTGCTATTGCTACAGGAGGTGTCAAAATTTCATCACTTAGTATTAGCGAGGGATTGTATCCCGGCATTTCATGTTTTAACTGCTTAATAAAGCGGCTTTGTTCATTACTGCCAAGGTTTCCGGTTTCTGTGTTGTAAATCAGATAGGTGTTTTTTGCGCGCTGAAGCAGGCGGTAAAAATGATACGCATATATACTGTCGTTGTCATGATAAGTTGGCATGTTAAATTTTTGCCTGATATCATGTGGGATTAAAGAATTAAAATTTTTCCCTGCCGGTAATGCTCCTTCATTTACAGAAAGTATTATCACATTTTCAAAATCCAGAGCCCGGCTTTCCAGCATTCCCATTATTTGCAAACCTTTTAGTGGTTCTCCTGAAAACGGGAGTGAGCTGGTAAGCACAGTTTTTCGTATCAGCTTATCCAAATCTTTACTATCCTCAATTATTTGTTTTGAGTTTAAAAGTATTTTCCTGATTTCTATTAACTGGTCACACAATAGAGCAGCTCCATAATTCTCTATTTTTAGTTCTGGTTTTACTTCTGTTTGTTCGCCCAGATATGATGTCAGGTCAATGATTTTATCAAGCAACTCATGCGGATTTTTTCTGACAAATAATGCTTGTGATAATCTCGCAGGGATTAATTCAGATACTTCATTCTGATGATAAAAAACAGTTTTGCTATTTAGCAGATGCTTTCTCACAGTAACGGGATCATCAATCACTTGCTCGAAAACAGGCAGATTTATGATCTGAAGAAGTTCATTTACGTGTATGCTCTCACGTTTATAACGCTCTTTATCGATAGCAACTTTCAGAAGTAGTTTGACCAGGCTGGCAACTGATGTGCTTTTTATCGGAAACCCCATAGTAATGTTGATACTGCTTAGCTCTTCCGGACAACTGTTTAGCATTGGTAACAGCAAAGATTCATCCGCCAGAATTACTGCAGTATGCTCTTGTTGCTGTTCACTATTGTCTTTTTTGTTTAAGAGATCATGAATTATTTGCCCGGCTCTTCTGGCTTGCCCGATGTCTCCCGGCAAGCCATTGATATGAATTTCTCCTTTTTTATTTTTGTAATGGTCAAAAACCCACTGAAAATCATTAGCCCGGGATTTTTCTCTCAGAAAATTCCCGGCTTCATGGTATTGATTTTGCAAATAGTAGTGATCAGCATCAAATAATTGGGTGAGTTTTCCTTCTTTTTTTAAAGCTGTGATCAATTCTTTTTCAGCTTGAGTGAGTGCATAAAAACCAGCAAATAAAAAGTGCTGCCATTTTTCGTGATTAAGCAGAAGCCCGGATTCATGAATGGCCCTGATGGCCATCCCATGATATGCTTTGCGCTGTTTTAGCAGTTTTTCGCGTAATTTATGGTAATATGTCTTTAATGATCTGAAAAAGGCAACATATTGTTTTTCATTAATGGATAGTTCCGGCTTATTAGGTCTCCATTTTTCCAATGCTTTAGCTTCACTTAAAAAGGTAAAAAGTTCTGTAGCATTTGCCAGGTTTTCATCTAGTGAGTTAAAATCATTAACCATCATGGGTGCCCAGCCAAGGAAGTTTTCAAGATCGGTGCCGGAGTCGTTATTTATTTCCAGATGAATATGGAACAATTCGATGATTAAAGCAGCCGGATCAATTTCATGAAATCCTGAAGCTTCATAAACAAAATCTTCAATGGCAAAAACATCAGGTATCCAGATACTGTCATTTATATCTAAATTCTTGAATTCCCTTTTCAGGTATGTAACTGCCCGCCGGCTGGGTAAAACCACAACAAGTTGCTCCATCGTTTGCCGGTGTTCTTCAATAATATGTTCAGCTACTGTTCGTAAAAATGTTTTCAAAACAATTATTATTTATGTCCATCAAATGTAATAAAATTCAAATAACCGGATTACTGAAATCAATTTTCCAAATGAGTTGTTTGTTGCAGCGCCTTGTGTATATAAAACAACTTATTAAATTTGCTATTATAACTAACAGGTAGATAGGCTGTAATGCTTTAAAAAAAATATAATAATATAACAGGCTGAAGTGAATACAAATCATTGAATTTTGTATATTAGCGTCATTTAAAAGAGTTCGATATGAGTAATAAGCAAAATTTGTTGCGTATACTTTTTGCCGAAAATAATAGATCGGATGTAATATTAGCGAGAAAAATACTGGAGCATCAGGGAGTTGCATATACAGATGATATTGCTGAGAATAAAATGGAGTTCATGAGTAAGCTCAATGCATTCGAACCTGATTTAGTTATCTCTAATTCTTTTATACCCGGTATGGATGGATATAATCTGATTAAAAAAGTCAGGGACAACAATTGTTATCTGCCGGTTATTTTTTTAACGGACTCTACCAGTGAAGAACAAGCTGCAAATTTGATAAAAGAAGGTGCCGGGGACTATATTTTAAAAGAAAATATTGAAAAATTGCCGGGTGCTGTCCGGGAAGCTATCGAAACAAGTCAAAGCAGAAAAGACATAGTTAACAGGCAAGACCGCCTGTATGAAACAGTGGAAGAATACAGGGAATTGATAAATGGCATGAACGAAACTGTTTGGATGATACATACAGATGGACATGTTATGGATGTTAACAACACGGCAGTTGAAATGCTTGGATATTCCAGGGAAGAACTCATAGAGAAAGGACTTCATGGAATTGATAAATATTTATCCGGAGATATTATTAAGGATAAAATCCGGGAAATGCAGGAAGGTCAGACTCAGCTTTTCAACACCTGGCATATTAGTGAAGAAGGCAGGGAGATACCGGTTGAAATAAGTTCTTCATTTATCCGATATCATGGGGAGAAAGTAGTACTTTGTGTTGCCAGAGACCTTACGGAACGCATCAAGGCAGAAGATAACATCCGGTTGTTGAGCCGGTCGGTGGAACAAAGCCCTGCAAGTATTATTATTACAGATTCTGATGGCAAAATAGAATATGTTAATCCGGTTTTTTCTAAGATCACCGGATATACGGCTGAAGAGCTAAAAGGCCATACTCCGCGTTTTTTTAAGTCCGGAAAACAAACAAAAGCTTTTTACGAAGATTTATGGAATACTATTCTATCCGGCAAAGAATGGTACGGTGAAATGATCAATAAAAAGAAAAATGGTGAATTTTACTGGGAAGACCTTTCCATTTCTCCTATCTTTAATAAGAATAATAAAATCACTCATTTTGTCTCTGTGAGAGAGGATATCACAGAGAAGAAAAAAATGATAGAGGATCTTCAGTTAGCCAAACAAAAGGCAGAGGAAAGTGACCGCTTAAAATCAGCATTCCTGGCTAACGTAAGCCATGAAATCCGCACACCTATGAACGGGATTCTTGGATTTACTGATATTTTGAGAGAACCGGGAGTGACTAAGGAAGAATATGATAAGTATATCGAGATCATATTCAAAAGCGGACAGCGGCTGATGAATACGGTGAATGATATTGTTGAGATATCGAAAATTGAAGCAGGTATCGTAAATGTAGATTATGTTGAGTTTAATGTGAATAATGTAATCCGGGATATAGTTAACAATTGCCGGCCGGATGCAGAAAGAAAAGGCTTATCGATGAAAACCGATAAGTTGCTTCCTGAAGCAAAAACTTTTATTAAAACAGACAGGGAAAAAGTAGAGTCGATCATCAATAATCTTGTCAATAATGCAGTGAAATATACAACAACCGGTGAAATCAATGTAGGTTGTTTTATTGAAGATGCTCAGATAGAATTTTATGTCAGGGATACGGGAGAGGGGGTGCCTGAAGACAGAAAACATGCCATATTTAACCGCTTTGAGCAGGCAGATATATCTGATAGCCATGCTTTTGAAGGATCGGGACTTGGATTATCTATATCAAAATCTTATGTGGATATGCTGGGAGGTGATATTTGGGTTGAAAGCGAGGAAAGCAACGGGTCTGTGTTTTGTTTCCGGATACCTCTGCATCAGACTGAAAAATCGACAGAAACAATTGCTGAAAAGAAACACACTAAAATTGAGGATGCAAAAACCACAGATAAACGAAGAAAATTGAAAACGATCATTGCCGAGGATGATGAAACAAGTTATTTTTATCTGGCAACGCTTTTAAAAGATATCAACAGCGAAATCGTACATTGCAAAACAGGTAGTGAAACCGTTGATTTTTGCCGGAATAATCCTGATGTCGATTTGATATTAATGGACATTAAAATGCCGGACCTGGATGGATATCAGGCAACCCGAAAGATACGTGAGTTTGATAAAGATGTTTATATTATTGCTCAAACTGCTTATACCGGATTGTCTGAAAGAGATAAAGCTATTCAGGCAGGTTGTGATGAATACATCTCTAAGCCTATAAAGAAGTCCGAATTATTAAAACTGATAAAGGTTAGTATATATTGATCCACATGTCTTAATTGAAGGAATATAAGTCTTCATAATAATGCAGGTTAAAATCAAGATGCTTTAAAATACGGGCATAACGAAGAAACCGGATATTATGGACAAATTCTATTTAAAGTATTTTCGCGTTCTATCCAGTTTTTCAGGAGTACCAATATCAAACCAAAACGTATTATCATGGTTATAACCTTTTATAGTTCTATGCTCTATTAATGAAAGGTATAGTTCCATAATTGGAAATACGTTGTCAGAAGGGAAGTATTTAAATATTCCGGGATCAACGATATGAATACCACTAAAAGCCTGACGAACATGCTTTTTCCCCGGAACCGATGATATGATCCGCTCACCTGTTTTTGTGTTTTCCCAGCCTGTAAGATCATTTTTTTTATCAAACAAAAGATAACGTGAAGATTCTCTTGTGCGAACAGCAAGT
>JAIPAE010000076.1 GCA_021740245.1 Bacteroidales bacterium
AAAATTAACAAAGAGATCATTTCATTCCTGCTTCGTGCTAAATTGCCAGAACAGGAAGAGCAAGATCACAGGGATATTTTACAGGAAGCTGAAACACCCAAAGGAACAGATATGAGTGATCTTAAAACCAGCCGGACTGATATGGGAGAAGTGGCTAAGCAACGTACTTCGAAGCAGGAGAAAACACAACCGCGGAAAGTAGAGAAGAAAGTCGGCCGGAATGATCCCTGTCCATGTGGAAGCGGAAAGAAATACAAACATTGCCATGGAAGGCCTGGTGCTGAGTCAGCGTAAAACAAAAGGCGGCTATCATTTCAATCAGAAATAATAACCGCCAACATTCAGGCTTATAAAACTAAGAGAGTATTGATTTAACGATATCAGATACTCTTTTATTATCTGCTTTTCCGGAATATTTTTTCGAAGCAATGCCCATTACTGTCCCCATATCCTTCATCGAGGTTGCTCCTGTTTCATTTATGATTTGTTCAACACCTTCTTTAAGCTCTTCATCGCTCATCTGTTCGGGAAGATAACGCTCAATGATCCTCAACTGAAACAATTCTCCTTCGGCAAGCTCAGGTCTGTTTTGTTCTTTATATGTTTCAGCAGATTCCTGTCTTTGCTTAGCCAGTTTCTGCAAAAGTTTCAACTCAACCGATTCGGGTATTTCACCATCTTCAGTTTTGTTCTTACCGGTCTTTTCAATCAGCAATGCCGACTTTATTGAACGCAAAGCATCAAGGGTATCCCTGTCTTTAGCCAGCATAGCCTTTTTGATATCATCATTAATTTGTTTCTCCAGTGACATAGCGATCTCGGTTTAATCTACATTATCGTGTAAATAGGAGTTTCCTTTCTCCATATCAATATCGTCATCGTCGCTTAAAGTAAATCGTGAGATTTCAGATTCGGAGGCGGGTTTATTTTGTTTAAGCCGGACTTTCCGCCTTACAAAAGCAGGAACATTTTCAGCTTCCTGCAAACCTTCCTGTGTTTTAATTTTCATATGCAACTCCCGCAGTTTCCGTATACGTTCATTTGAATCAAAATTACTCACAGAATCACTTATCCGTTCTACATTATTAGAATGTTGAACTTCACTTTCATCATTTTCTGTATTATGTTTATTTTCAGTATCTGTCAATGTGTGATCTTCATTCGTTTCTTTTTTGTGTTTAGAAACTTTTTTAACCTTAAATCCATATTCATCTGGTTCACTGGTATCTTCAGTTTCTTTGTCATTTGCCGAAAATAATTCAAACTCATTAGAACTTTCATTTTCTAGAGAATTATCAGCAATATTTTTACGTGAATCATTCAGATTATAAACGACAGGATCCTTACTTTCTCCAGGAGCAGTAGCATCAAGGCCATTAGACTGGAATCCGGTAGCAACGACCGTAACAGCGATTTTATCGCCCAGGGATTCATCCACGCCGTTACCCCAGATAATTTCTGCAGTGGCACCGGATTCATCCTGGATATAATCAGTAATTTCAGATACTTCATCCATTTGAATTTCTTCTTCACCACTTGCGATATAAAGCAAAATATCTTTGGCTCCTTGTATATGGTTATCATTTAGCAATGGAGAGGATAATGCCATTTCAATAGCTTTCACAGAACGCTGTTCACCACCGGCAACTCCCATTCCCATAATAGCAACACCGCTATCTTTCATAACAGTTTTTACATCTTCAAAATCAACATTGATATGTCCAGTATCCGTGATCAGCTCAGAAATTCCTTTAGCAGCAGTTGCCAGGATATCATCCGCTTTGCTGAACGCTTCGGTCAGTTTCAGATTTCCGTATAGTTCCCGCAGTTTATCATTGGAAACAATCAGCAAACTGTCCACATTTTCCTTAAGTTCCCGTATTCCTTCTTCAGCCTGTTGACGTCGTTTTCTTCCTTCAAATGAAAAAGGGACAGTAACAATACCCACTGTAAGAATGTCCATTTCTCTTGCCTTGGCAGCTATAACCGGAGCTCCACCGGTTCCTGTTCCGCCTCCCATTCCGGCAGTAATAAACAACATTTTAGTATTTTTTTCCAAAGCAGCAGCAATATCATCCACATTTTCAAGTACGGCTTTTCTGCCAACATCCGGTATAGATCCTGCTCCACGACCTTCAGTAAGCGAGCCACCCAGTTGAACTTTCGTAGGTACCGGGCTGTCTTCCAACGCCTGGGCATCCGTATTACAGACCATGAAATCTACATCCTTAATTCCCTGGCGATACATATGGTTAACGGCATTTCCACCTCCTCCACCTACACCTAATACTTTTATAATAGAAGATTGTTCTTTTGGCAAATCAAATTTTATCATAATTGACAGTCCTGATTTAAGGTTAAAAGTACTAATCATGTAAGGCATTTAGCCCTTTTACTGTAATATTTTATCAACAGTAATTTTTTGTATATTGTTAATATCTCTTATTTCATCGCATCATCTTCAAAGAAATTTTTTCCTTTTCTGACGATAGTATCAAAGAAGTTGCCACCTTTACGTTTCGAATGCTCTTTCACACTCTTTTGATGGGCATCCTGTTTATCAATTCTTTTCAAACCCTGAATAACGAGTCCGACGCTGGTTGCATATTGCGGGCTTGTGATTTCTTCTGGAACACTGCTGGCCAGGTGTTCATTCGGATATCCGACGCGGGTATCCAGGCCTGTTTTGAATTCTGCCAGTTGAGCAATGTGTTTTAACTGAGCACCGCCACCTGTAATCACCATTCCGGCAATCATTTTTTTCTCATATCCCGAATTTTTCACTTCATAGTAGACATGCTCAATAATTTCTTCCATACGGGCCTGTATGATACTGGCTAGGTTTTTCAGCGTTATTTCCTTTGGTGCACGGCCTCTCAGGCCTGGTATTGAAATCACTTCCTCATCTTTATTTTTATCTGACAAGGTAGAGCCGAATTTAATTTTCAGCGCTTCAGCCTGGCTCTTAATAATAGAACATCCTTCCTTGATATCTTCGGTAACAATACTACCACCCAGAGGAATCACAGCCGAATGTCTTATGATACCATCCTGAAAGATAGCTATATCAGTAGTACCTCCGCCAATATCAACAAGCACTACACCGGCTTCTTTTTCTTCTTCACTTAAGACCGCATCTGCTGATGCCAAAGGTTCCAGAATAAGGTCCTCAACATGCATCCCGGCCTTCGTCACGCAGCGATTGATGTTTTTAGCTGCAGCTATTTGACCGGTAATAATGTGAAAGTTCGCTTCAAGTTTTACTCCAGCCATACCAACAGGGTCTTTAATTCCTGCTTCATCATCCACAATATATTCCTGTGGTATAACATCGATGATCTCCTCCCCCGGCTGCATCACTAATTTATACATATTGTCAATCAATTTGTCGATATCAACCTGGCTGATTTCATCATCATATGAGTTTCGCATGATGTTACCACGTTGCTGAAGACTTTTAATATGCTGACCGGCTATACCGACATTAACATATTTAATATTTACATTTGATTTGTCTTCAGCTTCTTTAACAGCTTTGCTAATCGATTGTACTGTTTTTTCAATATTCGATACCACACCACGGTTTACACCAATAGATTCCGTTTTCCCGGAACCAAGTATCTCTATTTTGCCCAACTCGTTACGCTTACCAACAATAGCAGCTATTTTCGTAGTACCAATGTCCAGTCCTACAACAATTTCTGAAGAATCCATATATCCTTATTTTTATCTTTTTATACCAATTACCTGATTTTTGTATTTCAGATTTAAATTTTCATATTCTGCCCATCCCCCTTTAGACAGGGCATTATTATAAAAAAATTTTAGCTTTTTTAGTTTTTCATCAAGTTTTTCTACACTTCCGATCAATACACTATGTTGCCCTAATTTTGTAATCATTTCGTATTCCATATTTGCATTAACATAGATTTGTTCAACAATAACCCTAAAAAGGCGGTCGTGATATGTTACTGTGGCTATTTTGTATATGTCTTTCATATCCTGCCGGCTCATATTTTTAATACTTAGACCATCAATAGTTGGATCAATAGTATCCAGATTAAAGTGGCCGTTAACTACCATTACTCTGACAGGAAGCCCTTGCTTATCTGGCATTAAAACACCTTCAACATCCATATACATACTTTTTCCGTTCTCATCTATTAATTGAACCATTGGAGTTCTTTGATAAACTTCTGCTTTACAGATTCCGTCTATAGTGGAAAAAACTTCAGCATTGAACACATATGGGTTACGTTCTATTTCTTTCTCTATCTTTGCTTCATCAACTTGTTTAATATATTGACCCGCAATGGAATCGAATTTTGATTCCACCTGAGTTTTAATATCATTTTGGGTTACCAGATAATCTTTTCCTTCATAATTGATCTGCACATTAAAACGCTTATAGGTTTTATTCTTAGCTTCCTGATTCACAAAACTAAGCAATATTACAATCAATGGTATTGCTATGACCCAAAAGGCTATATGTAATACTTTTATTCTGTTCATTCTTTACTTAGTATTTTTGTGATCGGTTCAACCAGGTTATCAATATCTCCGGCTCCCAGGGTTAGAAACAGTTCAGGTTTGTTATGCTCCACATACTCCAGTAATTTCCTTTTTGACAGAACTTTAACTTTATCGATTCCGATTTTTTGTGCCAGCATTTCAGTATTAATACCGGGAATGGGTTTTTCGCGTGCCGGATAAATATCCAGCAGAATAATTTCATCCAACAATTGTAAACTTTTAGCAAATCCATCAGCAAAATCTCTCGTTCTTGAAAAAAGGTGCGGCTGAAAAGCTCCCGTTATTTTTTTCCCGGGAAAGAAAGACCTGGCGGCTTTAATGCAAGCTTCCAACTCTTTCGGGTGATGCGCGTAATCATCCACATACACCTGATCTTTCTTGTTCACCCTGATCTCAAAGCGACGCTGAACACCGCTATAGGTGTTTAATCCCGATCTTATTTCTTCTTCTGACATGCCAAGCTCCATGCATACCTGAATTGCTGCAAGGGCATTTTCCACATTATGCCTGCCAGGCATTGATAAATTCAAATCAGTCCATTTGTGGTTTTTGCTCCGAATATCAAACAACATTTGGCCCTTTGCAATTCTAAGGTTTTCAGCATATAAATCCAAACCTTCAGAAAACCCGTAACGAATGGCCGGTTTCTTTTTTAATTCTTCAGTTTCTACTGCTTCATTAACAATTAATCTGCCTTCATCATTCACCTGACACATGAATTCATCAAATGTAGATATTAACTGCTCTGCAGAACCATAAACATCCAGATGATCTTCGTCAATCGCCGTAATAACAGCAACATCAGGATATAGATTTAAAAATGAACGGTCATATTCGTCGGCTTCGACAACCATTAGTTCTGCTTTATCAGAAAATACAAAATTAGAATCCAGGTCTACTGAAATACCCCCAATAAATGCATTCACCTGTCGGTTTGCTGATAGCAGCAAATGCGTAATGATAGATGATGTGGTTGTTTTTCCATGCGTCCCTGCAACAGCAATTGCTTTAAAATTTCGGGCCAAAAGACCAAGTATTTCAGAACGTTTGTAAACTTTGATACCCTTATCACGGATTGATTTCAACTCTTTGTGATCATCGGGAATAGCCGGGGTATAAATGTACAAGTCGGCATCAGATGGTACATCAAGTGGATTATCATCGTAATGAACCTGAATTCCTTCTTTTTGCAACTGCATAGTAAGTTTGGTTTCCGTCAGATCATACCCGGATACATCAGCACCAAATTGATTGAAAAAACGGGCTAATGCACTCATACCGATACCGCCGATACCTATAAAATAAACCTTATGTATATTTTTGTAGTTCATTTATTTAAATTCTATCATATCTAAAATAACACCTGCAATTGAATCTGCCGCATTTGTTTTTGCAAGTTTAGAAATATTTTCATTTAGTTTAAGGAGTTCTTTGTCATGTTTGATCAGTTTTAATATAGTTTCCCCTAACTCACTGGCAGCATTCCGGTCTTTCACTAACACTGCAGCATGATAATTCACAAGCGCCATTGCATTTTTCGTCTGATGGTCTTCGGCCACATTGGGGGAAGGCACTAATATGGCCGGTTTTTTCACCCCCTGTATTTCAGAAATAGCAATTGCACCTGCCCTCGATACAACAAGATCAACAGCAGAGTATGCCAGATCCATTCTGCTTATAAAGTCTGTGACATAAACATTATCTGTATTCAAGTTATTAACAGCTTTTTTGCCTTCTTCAAAATAATGTTTTCCGGTCTGCCAGATCAATTGGATATCATGGTTTATCAGTTCATCCAAAGCTTTTATTACACCAAGATTGATGGAACGAGCCCCAAGGCTTCCGCCTACAATTAGTATTGTTTTTTTGTCCGGGTTCAGATTAAAAGTTTCCAGTGCTTCTTTTTTGTCTGCTTTCATAGCAACGATCTCCTGCCTGACGGGATTTCCCGTTAGATAAATTTTTTCTTTTGGAAAAAATTTCTCCATATTATTATACGCAACACAAATTCGGTCAACGGACTTTGCAAGAATCCGGTTAGTAATTCCGGGGAAAGAGTTTTGCTCCTGTATGAGGGTAGGAATGTCTAATCTGGCGGCCACTCTTAACACCGGCCCACTGGCATATCCTCCAACCCCAATCACTATATCAGGATTGAATTTTTTAACCAATTTTCGGGCTTTTATCATAGAGAAAAGAAGCTTGAACGGAAAAGACAAGTTTTTCAGTGTCAATTTTCTATGAAAACCAGATATATTTAGCGCTTCAATATTATAACCGGCAGCAGGGACCTTTTCCATTTCCATGCGTCCTTTTGCACCTACAAACAAAAAGCGGATATTATCCAGCTTTGCCTCCAAAGCCCTGGCAATAGCGATAGCAGGAAAAACATGACCTCCTGTTCCACCACCGCTGATCATAATTTTTGTTTCACGCTGTTCCATAAATATTTCTTTCCTCGTTTGATTTTTCAGTTTGACGACTAACACTCAGTATTATACCAATGGAAAGGCAGGAAAATATGGTTGAGGTTCCCCCCATGCTAACCAGTGGCAAAGGTTGTCCTGTTACCGGCAACAGGTTTACAGCAACGGCCATATTGATCAACGCCTGAAAAACCAGGCTAAATGATAATCCAATAGCCAGGAAAGCACCGAATGTACCGGGAGCAATATTTGCTAATCGTACTCCCCTGAATAACAGCATAAGATATAGCAATACAAGCACACTGCCACCCAACAAACCATACTCCTCAACGATTATAGCAAAAATAAAATCTGAGTAGGGATGGGGGAGATAATTCCGTTGAATACTTTTTCCCGGCATTTTCCCAAACAACCCTCCCGTAGCTATTGCTATTTTCGATTGTCTTACCTGATAGGTTTCCTGTGAATCATGGGTATAGGATTCTATTCTTGAAGACCAGGTTTCCATACGAGGTAAAACTTCAGGTTTTATTTTAGCAATCAAAACGACCAACATCAACAGTACAAGTCCCGCACCAACCATTAATCCTATATATTTCATATTAACCCGGCCAATAAACATTATCACAAGAGCTGTAACAAATACGACTGCTGCAGTGGAAAAATTAGCGGGTAATATCAGGATCGTAATGATGATTACAGGAATCAGGATCGGTCTTAATCCATTTTTCCAGTCTTGAATTACTTCCTGACTTTTAGTAAGCTTACGAGCAACAAAAATGATCAGAACCAGTTTTGCAAAATCAGAAGGCTGAAAAGACAGCCCTATCCCGGGCAATGTAATCCAGCGGCTAGCCTGATTGATACTTGTTCCGGCAATAAGCGTAAACAGCAACAACGGGATAACAATGTACAACAACAATTGTGAGATTCTGGAATAGTACCAGTAGGGAATAATATGCGCCACATACATAACTCCAAAACCAAATATGAGCATAATCAGTTGTTTGATCAGGAAATATTCTGTATTGCCCTCTTGTTGCTGATATGCTAGTGTTCCTGTTGAGCTGTATACAGCCAACAGGGAAAACACAGCCAACAATACTGCAATGATCCAGATCACCCGGTCTCCCTGAAAACGCAATAATGATTTCTTATTATTCATTTTTTTTTCACTGTTTTATTAACACTGATTTCCCTTTCCCCGGAATATTTTTGTTTAAAGGTTCCTCACTGCCCTTTTAAATTGATTACCCCTGTCCTCAAAATTTTCAAACAAATCAAAACTGGCGCATGCCGGGGATAACAACACAGTATCACCGGGTTTGGACATATAATAGGCTGCATTAACAGCGTGATCTGCAGAGGAAGACTCCAGGATATCACTTACTTCAGAGCCAAAAGCATCAATAATCTTATCATTATTCAAGCCAAGGCAAACTATGCTTTTCACTTTTTCCCGCACCAGGTCTTTCAGCATTTCGTAGTCATTACCTTTGTCTATTCCGCCTGCAATCCAGATCACCTGTCCGGTCATACTTTCCAGTGCATACCAGGTTGAGTTGATATTTGTCGCCTTTGAATCGTTGATAAAATTAACACCATGCACTTTACCAACGTGTTCCAGGCGATGTTCAATATTTTGGAAATCCGACAAACACCTTTTTATTGTTTCTTTGCGAATTTCCAATAACCTGCCGGCAACACCACCAGCCATTGAATTGTAGGTGTTGTGCTTTCCTTGTAAGGCTAATTCTTCTAATGTCATATTTATGTTGCTGTTTTTTATGTTTATAACCAATTCATTATGCTCATTCAAAAAGGCTCCGTTTTTTAAATATTTTGTTTTTAACGTCATTGGATGAAGCCTGGCCAATATCTTACGTTTTTGAATTTCACGGTCAATCACCGGATCATCTGCATTGTATATAAGATGATCCTCTGATATCTGATTCTGAAGAATGCGGAACTTGGAGTCGACATAATGTTGAAAATCATTATGGTACCGGTCCAGATGATCCGGGGTTATATTTGTCAACACGGCAATATTTGCTTTAAAATCAAACATACCGTCTAACTGAAAACTGCTAATCTCAAGCACTGCAATGTTCGGGTCTCTTTCAGCAACCAGTGCTGCAAAGCTTTTACCCACATTTCCGGCTGCAACAGAATCCAAACCGGCATTTTGCAGAATATAATTTATTAAAAGCGTAGTTGTTGTTTTCCCGTTACTTCCCGTTACGCAAATCTTAAAGGCTTTTGAAAACCGTCCTGCGAATTCTATTTCAGAAATAACCGGAATATCCTTTCCCTTAAGCATTTGTACTATGCTAACATCTTCAGGTATTCCGGGGCTTTTAATAACAACATCCGACTTTAGTAAACGGCTACAATCAT
>JAIPAE010000011.1 GCA_021740245.1 Bacteroidales bacterium
TATGCGCCAGTTCGGACTCTCCAGAATTAACTTTCGCGAATTGGCTATGAAAGGTTTGATTCCGGGAATTAGAAAATCAAGCTGGTAGAAACAACAAAAAAAAGAATATCATGAATACGGATCCAATCGCAGATTATTTGACGAGAGTTAGGAACGCAATGATGGCAAATCATCGGGTAGTGGATATCCCCGGTTCCAATTTGAAGCGCGAGTTAACAAAAATCTTGTTCGACAAAGGTTATATCCTCAATTACAAGTTTGTAGAAGATAATGCACAGGGCGTTATTAAAATTGCATTAAAGTATGATGCCACAACCAAAACACCGGCTATAAAAAAAATGGAGCGTGCCAGTACACCAGGATTGAGAAGATATGTGGGTGCTAAGGAGTTACCTCGTGTCCTCAATGGATTAGGAATAGCTATTATTTCCACATCTCATGGGGTTATGACCGATAAAGAAGCCAGAGCCCGGAAAATTGGTGGTGAAGTAATCTGTTACGTAAGCTAAAAAGGAGGAATAGAAATGTCTCGTATAGGAAGTTATCCAATACATATTCCTGAAAAGGTAGAAGTGAATTTTAAAGATAATACCATTTCAGTGAAAGGACCATTAGGAGAATTGACACAAGATATCAATCCTTCTATAACAATAGAGCAAAACGAAAATCAAATTGTCCTGAACCGGGCTACAGAGTCAAAACAAGACCGGGCTCAGCACGGGCTTTACCGTTCTCTTGTTAAAAACATGATTGAAGGTGTGTCTAAAGGCCATACCATTGAACTGGAATTATCAGGGGTAGGATACAAAGCTTTAGCCAATGGGCAATTACTTGAGCTGGGACTGGGTTTTTCTCATAATATCTATATAGAACTGCCTGCTGAAGTAAAAGTTGAAGCTAAAACAGAACGTGGAAAAAACCCATATATAAAACTCGTTTCAGCAGATAAACAACTTGTAGGGCAGGTTGCTGCAAAAATCCGTTCAATGAGGAAACCCGAGCCCTATAAAGGTAAAGGAGTTATTTATAAAGGAGAAATTATTCGCAGAAAAGCTGGTAAGAGCGCTGCTGAGTAAGAAATTTGAAATGATCTGTTATCTTTGCAGATTGTTTCCTTTTAAAAGAAAAATAAACAGAAATGGCTGTAAAAAATAAAAAAGCTGCTAGCAGACAAAAAATCAAACGCAGAATCCGTAAAAAGATTCGGGGGTCTGCTGATAGACCGCGATTAAGTGTTTATCGCAGCAATAAGGAAATTTATGCTCAGATCATCGATGATGAAAATGGAAAAACATTGGTGTCTGCCTCTTCCAGAGAAAAGACCATCGCTGAAAAGAGTGATATAAATAAAAGTGAAAAGGCGAAACTTGTCGGAATTTCAGTGGCTGAAAAAGCTGTGCAATCGGAGATAAAAACCGTGGTTATGGATCGTAACGGATATTTATATCATGGCCGGGTAAAAGCATTAGCTGAAGGAGCCCGTAAAGGAGGACTAAAATTTTAAACAATTATGCCAAAAGGAAATATACAGAAAGTAAAATCCAGTGATATCGAGCTTAAAGACAGGCTGGTAGCTATAAACCGAGTAACAAAAGTGACCAAAGGTGGTCGTGATTTCAGCTTTGCTGCACTTGTGGTTGTTGGTGATGAAAATGGTGTGGTTGGATTTGGACTGGGGAAAGCTAAAGAGGTTACCTCAGCTATTGCAAAGGGTGTTGACGACGCGAAAAAGAATCTGGTTAAAGTTCCGGTGTTGAATGATACGTTACCGCATGAGCAAATTGGCCGATACAGTGGATCAAAGGTTTTGGTTAAACCGGCAGCCCCTGGTACTGGTGTTATTGCCGGTGGAGCTATGCGTGCTGTACTGGAAAGTGTAGGTGTTAAAGATGTATTGGCAAAATCGCAGGGGTCGGCTAATCCACATTCTGTGGTTAAAGCTACTATCAATGCACTTACCAATATGCGTGATCCATACACTATAGCTCAATTAAGAGGCATTAGCCTGGATAAAGTTTTTAATGGTTGATTGGAATTGCATGGTTATCATGTATTAACGTGTTGTATCTCCATATTTAAAAATGATTTGAGATGACAAAATATAGAATAAAGCAAGTAAAAAGTGTTATAGACCGCCCGGATTATCAAAAACGTACGATCCGTGCACTGGGTTTTACGCATAACCAGCAAATAGTGGAACAGGAAAAATCCCCGGCTATTGAAGGGATGATCAATAAAGTGAAGCATTTGCTAAAAGTTGAAGAAATAGATTAAATAACAATTTAATATATTAAGCCATATGGATTTAAGTAATCTTAAACCAGCAAAAGGTTCGGTAAAGAATAAAAAAAGACTTGGAAGGGGAGAAGGTTCCGGCTACGGAGATACTGCATCCAGAGGACATAAAGGTGCACAGTCCCGATCCGGGTATAAACGAAGAGTTGGCTTTGAAGGCGGTCAAATGCCATTGTATCGCCGTGTACCCAAATACGGATTTAAAAATCCTTTCCGGGTGCAATATGCAGCCATTAACCTGGACACGATCCAAAAACTTGCTGATGAAAAAGGTATTGCTACTTTTGACAAAAATGTCTTTATTGAAAATGGTGTGGTTGGAAAACATGACCTTGTGAAAGTGTTGGGAAGAGGCGAATTGAAATCTAAAGTAGACGTGAAAGCTGATGCCTTTTCCAATTCAGCCAAACAAGCAATAGAAAAACAAGGTGGTGTTGCATCTTTAAACGAATAATCGATGAAGAAGCTTATAGAGACCATAAAGAACATTTATAACATTAAAGACCTCAGGCAAAAAATTCTGATCACATTGGGGTTGATCTTGATCTATCGGTTGGGATCATTTGTTGTTTTACCCGGTGTAGACCCTGCAGGACTGGAAGCGTTGAAAAATCAAACCGAAGGTGGTTTGATGGGATTGTTAAATATGTTTTCAGGAGGTGCGTTTTCGAATGCTTCAATCTTTGCACTGGGGATTATGCCCTATATCTCAGCTTCTATTGTTGTGCAGTTGCTTGGGATGGCAATTCCGTATTTCCAGAAACTGCAAAAGGAAGGTGAAAGTGGAAGGAAAAAAATTAATCAGATCACACGTTATCTGACAATCATTATTACAGGTATGCAGGCTCCCGGATATATTGCTAATCTTGTTAATCAATTGCCTCCGGAAGCTATTTCACCATTTGACCCCAATGTTACATCACCAGGCATGTTTTTCTGGGTTTCATCCGTGATCATTCTTGTGTCTGGTACTATGTTTGTCATGTGGTTGGGTGAACGCATCACAGAAAAAGGAATCGGAAACGGTATCTCTCTGTTGATTATGATTGGTATTATAGCCCGTCTCCCAATGTCCCTGGCGGCTGAATTCGTTTCGCGTCTGGAACAACAGGGTGGTGGTTTGGTTATCTTTGTGCTTGAGCTTGTGTTCCTGATTTTTGTCATATTAATAACTATTCTGCTGGTTCAGGGAACACGAAAAATCCCGGTTCAGTTTGCCAAACGTGTACAGGGTAACAGGCAATATGGAGGTGTGCGGCAATATATTCCTTTGAAAGTGAATAGTGCAGGAGTTATGCCCATTATTTTTGCACAGGCGATTATGTTCCTGCCAATTACTATTGCCGGGTTTGCCAATTCTGAATCCATGTCTGGTTTTGCAGCTACATTTTCAAACTTCCAGGGGTTTTGGTATAATTTTACATTTGCTATTATGATCATACTGTTTACATATTTTTACACAGCGATAACAGTTAATCCAACGCAAATGGCAGAAGACATGAAGAAAAACGGCGGCTTTATTCCTGGTGTTAAACCCGGAAAGAAAACAGCAGCTTTTATTGATAATATTTTGTCACGTATTACTTTACCTGGATCATTCTTTCTGGCTTTTGTTGCTATCATGCCGGCGCTGGTTAGTTTGATCGGAGTAAATACACAATTTGCTCAGTTTTATGGTGGCACATCTCTGCTAATTATGGTTGGAGTAGTGCTGGATACCTTACAACAGATAGAAAGCCATCTATTGATGAGACACTACGATGGATTAACAAAATCCGGAAGGATTAAAGGAAGATCATCAATGGGAATGGGTGCATAAAGGTAATGCTTGTATGATACATTATAAGAATCAGGAGCAAATAGAATTATTAAGAGAAAGTTCTTTACTTGTTGGAAAAACGCACGCTGAAGTTGTTAAAGCCATAAAACCAGGAATAACAACTAAAGAGTTGGATAGCCTGGCTGAAATGTTTATTCGTGATCATGGCGCACAGCCTGCATTTAAAGGGTATCAGGGGTTCCCTGCTACCTTGTGTTTGTCCGTTAACGAACAGGTCGTTCACGGTATACCCGGAGACAGAGAGTTGAAAGAAGATGATCTGATATCTGTGGATTGCGGAGTGCTCATGAACGGATATTATGGAGATTCGGCTTATACTTATGCGCTGAAAAATGTCCCGGAAGACACACAAAAATTAATGATTGCTACTAAAGAATCGTTATATATTGGAATTGAGCAGGCATTGGACGGGAAACGCATTGGTGATATAGGGAATGCAATACAAACGCATGTTGAAGCACAGGGTTTTTCAGTTGTCCGTGATCTCGTGGGACATGGACTGGGAAAAAACCTTCATGAAGAGCCTGAAATTTTTCATTATGGAAAACCGGGCAGAGGAATAGCACTGCATGAAGGATTGGTGATTTGCATAGAACCAATGATAAATCAGGGAAAACGCTTTGTTATTCAGGAACGTGACGGATGGACCATCCGTACAGCAGACCGTAAGCCCTCAGCACATTTTGAACATGCAATTGCAGTGCGTAAAAATCAACAGGCAGATATTTTATCGAGCTTTGAATTTATTGAAGAAGCTATAAAAGATAATGAACATTTAATCAATATTTAAAATATAGTATGGTTAAACAAAAATCTATTGAACAAGACGGAACGGTAATTGAATCCTTAGGTAATGCTATGTTTCGTGTAGAGCTTGAAAATGGGCACATCATTACTGCTCATATTTCAGGCAAAATGCGTATGCATTATATTAAGATATTGCCTGGTGATCGCGTTAAGCTGGAGATGTCACCTTATGATCTGACTAAAGGACGAATTACCTATCGTTATAAATAGATCGAAGTTAAAACAGAAGATATGAAAGTACATGCATCCGTAAAAAAACGATCCTCAGACGATAAAATCGTAAAGCGTAAGGGGAAAGTATATGTGATTAACAAGAAAAACCCGAAGCACAAACAGCGACAGGGCTAAAACAGGATAATTAACTCATAACAAAAAAGCAATATGGCTAGAATTGCAGGAGTAGATTTACCGAAAGATAAACATGGAAATGTTGGATTAACCTATGTGTATGGGATAAGTCACAGCACAGCAGGTAAGATCCTTGACGACCTGAAAATCCCAAAGGATAAGAAAGTTTCTGAATGGAATGATGAAGAACAGACCAAGATCAGGAACTACGTGAATGATAACCTTACAGTGGAAGGGGCATTACGTTCGGAGATACAAATGAACATTAAACGATTGATGGATATAGGTTCATACCGTGGTATCCGTCATCGTAATGCATTGCCCTTGAATGGGCAAAAGACAAAGAACAATGCAAGAACCCGTAAAGGTCGTAAGAAAACGGTTGCCAATAAGAAAAAGGCAGTCAAGTAATTAACTGAAAACAAATTGAAAGACTATGGCTAAAAATGCAAAGCAAGGCAAAGGTCGTGCAGGTCGCAAGCGTAAAGTTCAGGTTGACCCGATCGGGAGAGCATATGTCAATGCAACCTTTAATAATGTAATTGTTACCCTGACCAATGGGCAGGGGCAAGTGATCTCATGGTCATCAGCGGGAAAAAAAGGCTTTCGCGGCTCAAAGAAAAATACACCTTATGCTGCTCAAATGGCAGCGGAAGATGCAGCGAAAGTTGCCCATGATGCCGGCCTGAGAAAAGTAAAGGTGTTTGTTAAAGGCCCCGGCTCAGGAAGAGAATCAGCGATAAGAACATTGCATTCTATGGGCATTGAAGTAACTTCCATTATGGATATTACACCACTACCTCACAACGGATGCCGTCCGCCAAAAAGAAGAAGAGTGTAATTAATTGAAGTATTAAAGTGAAAATAAATAAATATGGCTAGATATATTGGTCCGAACACAAAAATTGCCCGGAAATTTGGTGAGCCGATTTTTGGCCCCGATAAGTATTTTGAAAAGAAAAAATACCCACCAGGGCAACATGGTAATGGTCAAAGAAGAAAGAAACTTTCAGAATATGGTGTGCAGCTAAAAGAAAAGCAAAAAGCTAAATACACCTATGGAATACTGGAACGTCAGTTCCGTAAAATATTCGATAAAGCAAACCGGAAAAAAGGCGTTACAGGTACAGTACTGCTGCAATTGATCGAATCTCGTTTGGATAATGTGGTTTTCCGTTTGGGGATTGCTCCAACACGGGCTGCTGCCAGACAACTGGTATCACACCGGCATATTAAGGTCAATGGTGATGTTGTGAATGTCCCTTCATATAATGTTAAACCGGATGATATTGTTAGTATCAGAGAACGGTCTAAAAGTATGGAAGTCATTCAGGATGCCATTGCAAACCGTTCCAACAAATATTCATGGCTGGAATGGGATGAAGATCAAATGGCAGGAAAGTTTATGAACTATCCTGAACGAGAAGACATACCAGAAAATATAAATGAGCAGCTCATTGTTGAGTTGTACTCTAAGTAATCACTAATTGTCGTTAAAACGCAATAAAGATAGGATTCATGGCAATATTAGATTTTCAAAAACCGGACCGCGTAGTAATGAACGAAGCCGACGATTGCGTTGGCAATTTCGAATTCAGACCGCTGGAACCGGGCTATGGCGTTACAATCGGTAACTCTCTCAGACGGATATTACTGAACTCACTGGAAGGTTTTGCTATTACTAAAATCAAAATTGATAGTGTTGAACAGGAATTTTCCACTATTGAAGGTGTTATCGAAGATGTTACGGACATTATCCTGAACCTGAAACAGGTTCGGATAAAACAACAAATTGAAGAACACGACGAAGAAAAAGTCAATGTTGTAATTAAAAACCAGGAAGTTTTTAAAGCCGGAGATATCAATAATTTCCTTTCTAATTTTCAGGTATTAAACCCGGAACTGGAACTATGTCACATGGACCCTTCTGTCAACCTGAATATTGAAGTGACCATAGAAAAAGGACGTGGTTACCGCCCGGCAGATGAAAATAAATCATCTAATGATCCGGTAGGAACCATTGCTATTGACTCTATCTTTACTCCAATCATAAATGTAAGTTTTAAAGTGGAAAATTATCGTGTTGAACAGAAAACCGATTATGAGAAGCTTTTACTTAACATTACCGGAGACGGATCGATCCATCCTAAAGATGCATTAAAAGAAGCTGCTAAAATATTGATCCAGCATTTTATGCTCTTTTCGGATGAAAAAATTACTCTTGATGATGAAGAAAAATCGATCACAGAAGAGTTTGATGAAGGTTCATTACATATGCGGCAGCTTTTGAAAACTCAACTTAGTGATATGGACCTCTCCGTTCGTGCACTGAACTGTTTGAAAGCTGCTGAGGTAGATACATTGGGTGACCTGGTTTCTTACAACAAAAACGACTTGTTGAAATTCAGAAACTTTGGCAAGAAATCACTTGCTGAGCTGGAAGAACTTGTTAAGAATAAAGGTCTTACCTTTGGTATGAATGTTTCAAAATATAAACTAGATAAGGATTAAGGAGCGATGAGACACCAAAAGCGTATTAATAGTTTAAGCAGAACCAACACACACAGGAAAAGTATGTTTGC
Organism: Bacteroidales bacterium; assembly: GCA_021740245.1. Taxonomy (GTDB): domain Bacteria; phylum Bacteroidota; class Bacteroidia; order Bacteroidales; family PWNQ01; genus PWNQ01. The sequence continues at coordinate 7,873 of JAIPAE010000011.1, forward strand.
CAATATGGCATCGTCACTTATAGTACATAAACGGATATCCACTACAGTCCCTAAAGCACGTGCATTACGTAAGTATATTGAGCCTCTGATTACCAAAGCTAAAAATGATACTATGCATTCACGAAGAACTGTAATGCGTTATTTGCAAAATAAGGAAGCTGTTAATGAACTGTTTCGGGAGATATCAGTTAAAGTGGCTGATCGCCCGGGTGGATATACACGTATCCTGAAAACAGGGTTCCGAAAAGGAGATAATGCGGAATTGTGTATTATTGAACTCGTGGATTATAATGAAAATATGCTCGAAGCTAAAGAAGGTAAAAAAGCTGAAGCTAAAAAGAAAACAAGACGTGGACGCCGTGGAGGCAGAGGTTCTAAGGATGTACAACCTAAACCTCAACCGGAAACTGCTGCTGAAGAAAACAAAGCGAAAGAGCAAAAAACTGAGGAACCTGAAACTGAAGAGCAAAAACCTGAAGAAACACAGGGAAAAGTTGAAAATAAAACCGAGGAAAAAACAAAAACTCAGGAAAAAGATAATAAGGAAAAAACGCAGAAAAAAACTGAAGCTAAAGCCGGTAAAACTGATAAGGAGAAGAAATCTGAGGAAGGCGACAAATCAGATGAAGGTGACAGCGAAAAACAAGAAAAGTAAACGGTTTTGTGTTATTGAGAAGTACAGGGATAAAGTGAAACTTTATCCCTTTTTTGTGAATTATTGTAACAAGTTAACAGCAAGTTAAACTATCTGGCCTGAAAGCTTGTTATATTTGTATGTTAATCAAAATTAAAAAATATGAGTAAGATTACAGACATTGTAGCTCGTCAAATATTTGACTCCAGGGGTAATCCCACAGTTGAAGTAGATGTAATTACTGAAGCTGGTGCTGCCGGACGTGCAGCAGTTCCTTCCGGTGCTTCTACCGGAGAGCATGAAGCTGTCGAATTGCGCGATGGTGGACATGATTTTATGGGGAAAGGTGTGCATTGTGCAGTTGAAAATGTGAACTCTACGATTCGACAGGAACTGGAAGGATATGAAGTTTCTGATCAAATAGGTATAGACAGGATTATGATCGAACTGGACGGAACAAGAAATAAATCAAATCTGGGTGCAAATGCAATTTTGGGTGTTTCACTAGCATGCGCTCATGCTGCTGCACAGGAGACCAATCAACCGCTGTATCGATATCTTGGCGGTGTTTCTGCAAGTACTTTGCCATTACCTATGATGAATATTCTTAACGGCGGTTCGCATGCCGATAACAGTATCGATTTTCAGGAATTTATGATTATGCCCATCGGTGCTGAATCGTTTTCGCATGCTCTTAAAATGGGATCCGAAATCTTTCATCATCTGAAAAAAGTACTTAAAAATAATGGTTATTCAACCAATGTAGGCGATGAAGGAGGATTCGCTCCCAATTTAAAGTCGAATGATGAGGCTATTGAAACAGTAGTCAAAGCAATTAAAGATGCCGGATATATACCCGGAAAGGATGTGTTTATTGCTTTGGATCCCGCTGCATCCGAATATTATGATAAAAAAGAAAATGTATATCACTTAAAATGGTCTACAGGTGAAAAACTGAGCCCCCAGGAAATGGTAGATTTCTGGAAAACATGGGTGGATAAATACCCTATTATTTCTCTTGAAGATGCCATGGATGAAAATGACTGGGAAGGCTGGAAAAAATTAACAGATAGTATTGGTCATGATGTCCAGCTGGTGGGTGATGACTTGTTTGTTACCAACACTGAACGCCTTGATAAAGGTATAAAAATGGGTGTAGCCAATTCAATCCTGATTAAAGTGAATCAAATCGGTACTTTATCCGAAACCATTCAGGCAGTTAATATGGCTCATAAGAGTGGATACACAGCAATTATCAGCCATCGTTCAGGAGAAACCGAAGATACAACAATTGCTGATTTGGCAGTAGCAATGGGCACTGGCCAGATAAAAACAGGCTCGGCCAGTCGTTCAGACCGTATTGCTAAATACAATCAACTATTGCGTATTGAAGAAAGCCTGGACATGGATGCCTTTTTTCCGGGTACTTCCTTTAAGTTTATTAAAGATTAGATATTCAAATAATTGCTTTTATACATAAGCTATCCCCAAAATGGATAGCTTTTTTTGAGCATCGAAAGAAAATTTTATCAAATCCACAATTTTAAAAATATTTGAACTTTATTAAAATCTTTGATTAATAGGTCTTAAAATATAGCTAAAATGCTATCTTTGAATTGGAATAATGATATGATTGAGTTATGCGTGATATAAAAATGGTAGACCTTAAAGGTCAATATGATAAGATAAAACCTGAAGTGGATCGTGCTATCGATGAAGTGATTGCTTCGACAGTTTTTATCAATGGCCCGGCAGTGAAAAACTTTGCCATAAATCTGGGGAAATATATGGACGTTAAACATGTAATCCCTTGCGGTAATGGCACGGATGCTTTGCAGGTAGCCTTAATGTCTCTGGACCTTGAGCCGGGAGATGAAGTGATAACAAGTACGTTTACCTTTATTGCCACAGCAGAAGTGATAGCATTATTGAACCTAAAACCTGTATTAGTGGATGTTGATCCTGATACATTCAACATAGATACAGAGAAAGTTGAAGAAGCTGTCAGTGAACGAACAAAGGTGATTATACCTGTCCATTTGTTTGGGCAGGCCTCCGATATGGATCGCATTATGCATATTGCAGATAAACATGAGTTGAAGGTGATTGAGGATACATGTCAGTCTATAGGAGCAGAATTCTATTCTCTCAGAAATACTGAAGAAGTAAATAAGGTAGGAACTATAGGAGATATGGGTTGTATGTCATTTTTTCCCTCTAAAAATCTTGGAGCTTTTGGAGATGCAGGTGCTATTTTTACCAATGATGATAAACTGGCTGATAAATTAAGAGCAATTGTCAATCACGGATCATTTAAAAAATATTACCATGATTATGTAGGCGTCAATTCTCGTCTTGATTCCATACAGGCTGCAGTCCTGGATGTGAAACTAAAGTACCTGGATGAATACATTAATGCCCGGCAAACTGCAGCCGTTTATTACGATAAGCATCTGGGTGATTATACCAAAATTAAGATTCCGGCGCGAACCGCATATAGCACGCATGTTTTTCATCAATATACCATTACTTTGGACCAAAGTATTGACCGTGTGAATATGCAAAAATATTTGAAAGATAATGGAATTCCTTCAATGGTATACTATCCGGTTCCGCTACATTTACAAAAAGCATATCGCCATGATGGAAAAACAAAAGGTACCATGCCTGTTGCTGAAAATCTTTCCGGGCAGGTTCTGTCATTGCCAATGCATACTGAATTAGATGAAGAACAGCTTCATCATATTTGTAGTAAAGTAATTGAATTTTTGCATAAATAAATAATTATATGGCTGAAGGAAAAAAATATTTTGCCCACGAGACAGCTATTATTGACGAAGGCTGTAAGATAGGCGAAGGTACGAAAATATGGCATTTTTCCCATATCATGACCGGATGCGAAATTGGTACAAAGTGCAATTTCGGACAAAATGTAGTGGTTTCTCCAGATGTAAAACTTGGAAAAAACGTAAAGGTTCAAAATAACGTATCTATTTATACCGGGGTTGAGTGCGAAGATGATGTTTTTCTTGGTCCGTCCATGGTTTTTACTAACGTTACAAATCCCCGAAGCGCCGTAAATCGCCGGGGTGAATATACACGAACACTTGTAAAGAAAGGGGCCAGTATAGGAGCTAATGCTACTATTGTTTGCGGCCATGATATTGGAGAGTTTGCATTTATAGGTGCTGGAGCGGTTGTTACAAAAGAAGTTAAGCCATATGCTCTGATTTTAGGAAATCCGGGAAGACAAGTTGGTTGGATGAGTGAATATGGGCACCGCCTGAATTTTGATCAACAGGGGTTTGCTGTTTGCCCGGAAAGCGGACAAAAGTATCAACTCAAAAATGACCAGATAACACGTATTTCATAATACCGGGCCAGTCTTTAACATACCGATTGGTTTGATTTAAGCAAGTTTTTTCCTAATTTTGACCTTTCTTTAACACAGGTTTCACGAAAGTTATATAAAATGGCTGAAAAGAATTCTCTTAAGGTGCCTGATCTAGCTGTATATGGCATCAAGGATGTGAAAAAGATATATTATAATCTAGATTATAATTCACTTTTTGAACATGAAACAGATGAAAATCTGGAAGGATATGAAAAAGGTTTTGTAACAGATACAGATGCTGTAGCTGTGGATACCGGAATATTCACCGGGCGTTCTCCAAAAGATAAATATATTGTAAAAGAAGATGAGTCTTTAGATAAGATATGGTGGGCAGACCCCGGCAGAAAAGGGTCTGACAATAAACCGATATCACAGGAGGTTTGGGCTGATTTAAAACAAATTTCCCAGAATCAGCTAACCAATAAAGTATTGTATGTTCAGGATGCTTATTGTGGTGCTAATGAGAATACACGTATGAAGATCCGTGTTATCACTGAAGTAGCATGGGTAGCACATTTTGTCAAAAATATGTTTATACGTCCTGCGGAAGAGGATTTGAAAGATTTTGAACCGGACTTTGTGATGTTGCATGCCTGCAAAGCTACAAATCCGAAATGGATGGAGCATGGTTTGAATAGTGATGTTTTTGTGGCATTTAACATCAAAGAGCGTATGTCCGTAGTTGGTGGTTCCTGGTACGGTGGTGAGATCAAAAAAGGTTTTTTCTCTATCATGAATTACTTTTTACCACTTAAAGGAGTTGCTGCTATGCATTGCTCTGCAAATATGGGTAAGAATGGAGACACAGCTATATTCTTTGGGCTGTCCGGTACTGGAAAAACAACATTATCAGCCGACCCCGACAGATATTTGATCGGAGATGACGAACATGGCTGGGATGATGAAGGCGTGTTCAATTTTGAAGGAGGATGTTATGCCAAATGCATTAATCTTAGCAAAGCAAAAGAGCCGGATATATATAATGCCATAAAGAGAGATGCATTGCTGGAGAATGTCGTTTATGATGAACAAACCGGAGCTATTGATTTTAGCGATTCATCGAAAACGGAAAATACCAGGGTTTCTTATCCGATCTATCATATCGAAAATATTGTAAGGCCTGTTTCCAAAGGGCCTCATCCGAAAAAAGTTATCTTCCTCACTGCTGATGCTTTTGGTGTTTTGCCACCTGTATCCAGGTTGAGTGAAGACCAGGCCAAATATTATTTTATGAGTGGATATACAGCTAAGCTGGCAGGTACCGAACGTGGCATTAAGGAGCCACTACCTACTTTTTCATCTGCTTTTGGCGCTGCATTCCTGCTTTTGCATCCTACGGTTTATGCAAAAGCACTTGCTGAAAAAATGCGGGAACATGGAGCTACGGCTTATCTCGTTAATACCGGATGGACCGGCGGAGCTTATGGTGTTGGTCATCGCATTGATCTGCCTTCCACAAGGAATATTATTAAAGCTATTCTGAATGGCTCTATTGATGAAGAAGACTATGAAGAAATACCTATTTTTGGACTTGATATTCCCAAGAATATTGATGGTGTAGATGCAGGTATTCTCAACCCCAGAAATACATGGAAATATCCCAATGCCTGGGATAAACAAGCTCAAACCCTGGCAGAACAGTTCATTGAAAACTTTGAGAATTTTACAGATACGGATGAAGGTAAACGACTTGTGGCTGCAGGGCCTAAAAATCATTTCATGAAGCAGTTTTATGAGTACTATGAAAATAAACTGCAACAAGCTACGAGTGAGTACCAGAAAGAAATCAGACACCTGAAAGACCAAATCTATATTCTGCAAAATGCCTTTAGTGAATATATATCTTTTAATTCTATAAATTCTTATTATAAAAAACGTCCGCTGAACCGGCATCTTCCTGTTTATGCGTATTTTGGAACGGAAGATACCAGCCTTATTGAAGTAGCTCATGATGAGATGCTGAATGTGTTGGATGAGGTAGGTTTTATTTTTTATCATCCGGATAAAAAGCCCGAAATGGAAAATCAACGTATGGGGATATCCAAAAACCCCATGACCATGAATGAAGTGTATGCCTCTACAAATGAAGTAGAACGTGCTTTTTGTACTCCAGACCAGAGCAGTGACAATTTAAATAAAGCTGTTGTTAAGTTTAAGGAAAGTACTAAGGATATCCCGGCAATAACAATCAAATTCGGACCTGTACTTATTTTGAAATTTAATAACTCTTCAGAAGAGGAAAAATGGAAAGCCATTGATATGTCCGTTTCAGCGATGATCCATATCGATAAACATCCTGAATTGTTAAAAGAGCCGGAGCAGCTACTAAAAGAAGTTACCGCATTTTAATATTGATAGAATATGATTAAATCTAACTCCTCAATATGACTACTGAGGAGTTTTTTTTGCTTTTCGAATAATGAGTCCGGTCTAAAAAGGTCGAAAATAGGTTTTCAGCTACTCTTTACCCCAATCCGCCTATCTTTGTGCCATCTAACATCATCTATAAACCTTCGATGCCCCCACCCGCATTTTTTATGTCGGCGGCGGCATTTTTGTTACTTTTTTTGCTGCGGAAAAAAGTAAAAACAAAGAAAATGTCCGGAGCTTAAACTTTCCCGCTCCATTACTGCGTTTATTTCCGGCACAAAAAACAGTCCTGAATTTTTCATTCTCAAAAATATTTGTTAGCTTTATCCGGTTATCGTTCTTTGATAGACAACTACCGCGCGGAGCATCCCACACAAACCGGCGTGCCCATCGCTGCCCTGGAGCACTACGCACATTACTATCCGCCTGAGATACTGTGTGAAACTGATTTTCAGCGTGCCTAATTATAATCAAGTTTTTAGACCAGACTTAATATTTATTGACGAAATCCAAATGATGAATGACTTTCCAACTGGATTCCGTTGGCAATGGTTTATTTAAGGCCTGCAGAAAAACACGAAATTAATGCTATGCATAGGTTAGATGTTTATAAAATGCCTGGTTTTTGCTTCATTGGTACTGGAGTTTATTGTTTTTATTGACTACGGTTGCATTAAAATCTTAATTGTATTACCTTTAAACAAATCAAAAATTCAAGAATTATGCAGACTTATATTATGCTAACAAAACTATCGCCTGAACTTTTAAAACAAATGCAGAAACGCGAACAACATGGCCGGGCCTGGCTTGAGAAAGTAAAAGAAAAATGTCCGGAAGTAAAATTTAAGGAACACTATGCTTTGTTAGGAGATTATGATTTTATTGATATTTATGAAGCCCCTGATGCAGAAACAGCAGCAAAGGTTTCAATGATTAGCAACCAGCATGGTGCAGTGAATGCGAAAAATCTTTCCGCAATTCCTTATAAGCGATTTTTAGAAATGACTGAAGAAATAAGTTAGTGAATTTACTGTAAAATCAAGCGATTAAAGCAGTTAACAAATTGGTTGTTTTAATGCGGGCTATCGTTATTATCCTTTATTTGCCATGTAATCTTAACATTTCTGACACCCCAGTTTAGGGCTGAGTCGCGGTTGTTTCCCATGTATATATCGATTCTGTTTTTCCAGCGGTAATGCATTTTATCTAAAACAATGTATTGCCCTTCAAGTTCTTCAATTTTAACATTGGTTTTATATGTAAGCCCTGAATCTATTAAATTTCTTGAAACAGCAATTATCTTCATGCCTGGTGTAAGCGTGTCGCCCCAGGCAGTAATGTTGGAATGATCCTGATGGGTTTGACCGGGTAACGAATTATATGCCGTTGCCTTCACATTTATTGTTTTAGTTTCCGGTGTTTTCTTACAGGATACCGATATTAATAAAATCAAGGTTACCCAAAGAGTAAGTCTTATACTTTTTATCATTGTTATTTTCAAAAGATTTACAGCATTCTTTTGCTTAGTGTTTTCCATGTATTGGTGATCAGGAAACTTTCATCCATATTATCTGACATCTCTCTGAATCGCTCAAAGGGAGTTGCAAATGAAAGCATGTTTTCCGGGATGAAGGGTCTGGCAGAAGGATCAAACATTCCTAAATAAGCTTTTTGCTGTTTTTTATTCCGTTCCAGGTAAGGATATAGAATGACCTGAGAACACCCGGAACCCATAGTGCTGATAACATTATCGTTACCAGGCCGGTCATAATTGGCCAACATAAAAAGACCTGAAATCAAATCCGCTGTCCCAAAGCATACAACCCCTTCGGGTTGATCTTGTTTTAATAATTTGTCCCATCGCTTGAATACTAACGAATAACCTCCTGCATCTGTCTCCGGGAAATTCATCATCATTTGTTTCACTGTCTCCGGGTCCTGTTTGTAACGCTCTCCTTCAAGTTGGCCCTCAATACCACAAGATAAAAAATATTCAAAATTTGGAGCCATCCCGGAGCGGTAACCAGCATATTTTTGACCACCTCCGCAACCGATATTTTCCTTATTAAAAGCAAGTGAGTGCCCATTACGAACTCTGTTGATATCAGCAAATATACACCGGTGTCCTTTAGGAATTTCTGCAAACGGAATACCTGACGGAACCTTTTGGTAAAAGAAAACTAAAGGAAGCTCAGCACCTGGAAAGTATCTATGCCATTTTTTGATGAGATTATCTTTAAGCTTTATATCCATAAATTCTTTTCAAATTTTGCTGTCAAAATATATTAATACTATTACAAAAATGTCCCGAAAACTTTGGGATCAGATTATTTTAATAATCTTTTGTATTGCTTTCAGGACAGTTTTGTCGTTCATTTTGTCTTGATGCTAATCTTCAATTTCAAATGAAATCTTAGCATTAACTGCGTAAGTAACAATCTTATTGTTTTCGACATTAGCATTCATCTCTTTGATGTAAATAGATTTGATGTTTTTTACTGTTTTTGATGCTTGTTCAACTGCTTTTTGGGTTGCTTCTGAAAATCCTTCAGTGGATGAAGCAATAACTTCAATAACTTTTACCATAATAGTCTGATTTTTAAGTTAATAATTATTTTAATTATAATTTTAGTTAGAGTGTGTCCTAAATAAGTGTTTGGTTTGTAATGTCCAGCTTCAAAGCCTGCCCCGTATTTTTCGGGGGCTAGCGAAGTTTGAAAATACTGGAGTCCCGATTAAAACATCGGGATGAGGATTTTTCAAACGAACCTGACAAAAAAATCTGACATTACGGACAGACCCTGGTTAGTATTAAGACTTACTTATAAGGTAGACAAGTGAGTTCACCTATTGTTTAGTGATTGAGATAAGCTATGGGATATTCGGTTGCAAATTTATTATATGGCTAAAGGCAGGCAGGTATTGATTGTTTTTACAGAACATTTTTTTGTGTAGGCGCTGAACAATATAAATTTAGTGAGTTGAATTTGTTTTTCAATTCTTTAAAAGCCGGTTAGGAATTTTTATCAGTCCATTGCTCAATGATTTTCCAGGCTTTGTCTTTTTTTATTTGTTTCATTGGAATCCTTCTCTTGTCGGTTGGTTTCTCCAGTTCGTTGTATATCAAGTTATCATCAAATCCTCCTGATTGGGCATCTTTACGGTCTGTAGCAAAGTAAACCTCATCGATATTAGCCCAGTAAATAGCACCGAGGCACATGGGGCAGGGTTCACAACTTGTGTATATAATGCAGCCTATCAGGTCAGTAGTATTCATTTGTTTACAGGCTTCCCGGATGGCTTGTATTTCTGCATGAGCTGTTGGGTCTGTTAGCTCTTCAACTTTATTGGCTGTTGCTGCAATCAACCGGCCGTTTTTTACGATTACGGCGCCAAAAGGCCCTCCGGAAATGCCATCAAGGTTTTCAGCAGATTTTTCAATGGCAAGGTCCAGCCACTGATTATGATCAGGTTCTTTCATGTTTTTTATCTTTAGGATTTAACCTAACCTGTATTATTTATGAATCGTACAGGCTAAATTATGCTCATGCTTTAAATGAAACAGTAAGCCAAATACACTCAGGGTTTTCACTGGTTTCTGTTACCCAATGTTCAACATTAGCGGGTATCAATAAATAATCCCCGGTAACTAAATGAAAATGCTCCGATTCAATTTTTAGCCATGCTTCACCTTGCATAACCAAAACCCATTCATTAAAATCTTGTTGATATGGTTTCTTTGATGGTGTGGAATGTCCGGAGGAAACAATTTGTTCAATACGGCAATTTTGATTTTGGATCAACCTGATAAAAGTTTCCTCCGGAGATTCAGGGTTATGATTATGATGAAAAATGTTACCTGTTAAGTAAGCTTTTGACTTCTCCTTTTCCTTCTCTGATGACATAACTTTCATCGTTTGTACAATCGATAATTGTGGACTGGGAAAATTCCCCGGGCCCCCCGTCAATAACAGCATCAATCAGATGATTGTATTTTTCGTGCATTAATTCAGGATTGGTAACATATTCTTGTTCTTTATCTTTATTATAAGGGACAGAAGATGACATGATCGGATGCCCCAGTTTACTGACGATCATCCGGGCAATATTATTATCAGGAATGCGGATACCGACTGTTTTCTTTTTGTCTTGAATTTGTTTCGGAACTTTGTTATTTGCTGTAAGTAAAAATGTATAGGGGCCAGGCAACACTTTTTTCATCATCTTAAATACCGGGTTACTGATTGGCCTTGTGTAATCGGAAATATCTGAAATATCTTTACAAATAAATGAAAACTTAGCTTCATTAATGTTAATACCTTTTAGTTTTGCAATTTTATTGATTCCATCAGAATTATAAATATCGCAGGCAATACCGTAACGAGTATCTGTGGGATAAATAACGATGCCTCCCTTTTTTAAGATATCCACAATGGTTTCAATCTTACGTTCACTTGGATTTTCTTCATGAAGTTTTAAAATCATAGGCAATCTTTTTATGTTAATAAAATTAGAAAAAAGGGATTAAAAATGATTATTGTTGGGCTTTTTTGTGGTCTGCCAGAAACTTTTCCAGGCCGATATCCGTCAGCGGATGTTTCAGTAATCCTTTTAAAGGCTTAAGCGGGCTTGTGACAACATCTACACCTGCTTCGGCACATTCTATGATATGTCTTGTGTTACGTATGGAAGCAGCCAGTATTTGTGTTTCAAATTCATAATTATGATAAACCTGAACCATTTGATCTATCAAATCCATACCATTATAATTCATATCATCGATGCGTCCAATAAAAGGACTCACATAAGTTGCTCCTGCTTTAGCAGCCAATATCGCTTGCCCGGTTGAAAAAACCAATGTGCAGTTTGTCTTGATGCCCTTATGTGAAAGATGATTAATGGCTTTTATGCCATTTGCCGTTGCCGGTACTTTTACTACAATTTGTGAATGAATGGAAGCCAGCTTTAATCCCTCATCTATCATTCCATCCATATCTGTTGCAATAACCTCAGCACTTACATGACCATCAACAATATTGCAGATCGTTTCATAATGCTTAATGATGTTTTCTTCGCCTGAAATTCCTTCTTTTGCCATTAATGAAGGGTTTGTGGTTACCCCATCCAGGATACCTAAAGACCCTGCTTCTGTGATTTCATCAATGTTAGCGGTATCAATGAAAAATTTCATAATTTAATTTTTGGTTAGAGTGATAACTATAAATTATTAATAATCTGCAAATGTAATAACAAATAAGCGGCCTTTTTTATTTAAAGGGGAGTTTCTATCAGATAACCTGAAAAAAAAGTTGTTATGAGAAAAGAAAATAAGATAATCGTGTAAAATTCGGGCTTGAGGTTAAATGACATTTTCATGGATAGTTTATTTTGAATGACAATATACAAAAATTTAAGCTCTTTATCAAGCCTAACCCATAAAAGAAGGGCAAGCTACTTACATCGCACCGCTACAACCGCCTACCCTTGCTTCCTTCCGGACCTGGGGGAGTTCAGCAGGAGCTGGTCGTGTAAGACTTGCCCCAAAGTCTGCAAAAGTAATAAAAATATACAGCTCAGCAACTCGTATGATGATTTTTTTTGAATATTTTATAGTTGCTACTGCTTTTGTGTGTATTGTAATGATAATGAGAGTGTAACACAAAGCAAAGGACTGTTACCTTTGTGCAGATTGAATGCCGGATATTTTGAAATAATAAATGCCAAGAAATAATCCCAGCCATAATTCATTCTTTTTTATTTTATTTGTGGATATTTCAGATTAAATTTGCAAAAAAAGACAGTGAAATGACAAATAACAACACTACATCTATCGATCATCCTTTTCGCTATGGTTTATATATTTCAGCAGCTTCTATAATTTTGATGCTGATTACTTATATCTTTAATCAGTATAACAGCCTGTTTTTTGGTGTTTTAGGATGGCTGGTAATACTGATTGGATTATTTATCAGTGCTTATAAATTCAGAGAAGAAAAACTGAATGGCTTTATTTCATATGGCACATCATTCAGGATCATTTTTTTAACAGCGTTGTTTTTTGGTTTGATCATGACTGTTTATACAATGTTGCACTTTGGAGTTATGGATCCGGAAGGTTTGGATCAAATGATGTATGAAGAACAGAAAAAACTTGCAGAATCAGGAAAGATAACGCAGGAACAATTTGACTCATTAAAAAATATTCAGGAAAACATAACTTTTACATGGTGGGGTATGTGAATCGGACAGTTTTTTAGTGGTCTTTTTTGGGGATTGATTGGTGGTTTGCTTTTGTCATTGATCATTAAAAAGGAAAATCCTAATCGTTCACCTTTTAATTAGATATCAAATGGATATATCAATTGTAATTGCTTTATTGAATGAAGAAGAATCATTACCTGAGTTGCGTGATTGGATAATGAAGGTGATCAAAGAAAATAATTATACATATGAGATTATTTTTATTGATGATGGTAGTAATGATAAATCATGGGAAATAGTAGAGCACTTTTCACAGGAAGATAGACATATAAAAGCTATAAAATTCCGCCGTAATTATGGCAAATCTGCTGCCTTGAATGAGGGCTTCTTTTATGCAAATGGAGATATCGTAATTACCATGGATGCTGATTTACAGGATAATCCTGAAGAGATTCCCGAGATGGTACGCATGATAAAGGAAAACGGTTACGATCTGGTTTCCGGATGGAAAAAGAAAAGATATGACCCCTGGTCTAAAACTTTCCCAACGAAGCTATATAACTGGGCAACCCGAAAAATGACAGGCATATATCTTCATGATTTTAATTGTGGCTTGAAGGCTTATCGTAAAGATGTCATTAAGAGTATTGAGGTATATGGGGAAATGCACAGGTATATACCTGTAATTGCGAAATGGGCAGGGTTTAAAAATATTGGTGAAAAAATAGTTAAGCACCAGGAAAGAAAATATGGATCAACGAAGTTTGGTTGGGAAAGGTTTATTAACGGATTCCTTGATCTGCTTACGATTACATTTATATCCCGTTTCGGAAAAAGACCTATGCACCTTTTTGGGTCCATAGGCACTTTGTTGTTTCTTATAGGTTTTATAATTGCCGGGTATCTGGCTTATCAAAAAATAGTGATGGGTATTCCGAAAATTAATGAACGTCCTTTATTTGATTTGGGAATATTAGCTATGCAACTGGGAACCATACTTTTTGTCGGAGGGTTTTTGGCTGAGTTGGTTTCCCGTACTGCTCATGACCGTAATATATATCTGATAGAAAAGAAGATACATCTGGATCAGCGGAAGTAATGATCACTGCTTAAGCATTATTTATGAAAATTTTAATTATTGGCCCGGCATATCCTTTGAGAGGAGGAATTGCAAATTTTACAGAACGTTTAGCTCTGGAATTTCTCAAACAGAAAGAACAAGTGGAAGTCCTTTCGTTTTCGCTGCAATATCCTGGTTTTCTGTTTCCGGGGAAATCTCAATATACGGATAAACCCAGGCCAGAGCTAAAAATACACACACGAATCAATTCTGTAAACCCGCTGAACTGGATTCGCTGTGGATTTTGGATCCGTAAGCAGAAATACGACCTGATCGTTTTTATGTACTGGCTTCCTTTCATGGCTCCGGCTTTGGGTACGATTGCCCGGATTACAGGTAAAAAAACACAACGGATTGCACTGTTACATAACATAATACCTCATGAAAAAAGATTCTTTGACCGTCTGTTATCCGGTTATTTTGTCAAGTCTGTTGATGGCTTTGCTGCACTTTCACAATCGGTGTTGGATGATCTTGTCATGTTCGATACCAAAAAACCAAGAGCTATAAATCCACATCCTATTTATGATAATTTTGGCGAAATAACCGGAAAATCTTTAGCAAGAAGAAAGCTTAACCTTAATCCGGACTATCCGCTTATTCTGTTTTTTGGTTTTATCAGGAAATATAAAGGACTGGATTTACTGCTAAATGCCGCTAAAGATGATAACATCAGACAAAAAAATATTCAGATTGTTGTTGCCGGTGAGTTTTATGATGATCCAATGGAGTATAATAAGATTATCGAGGACAATAACCTGAAAAATGTGATTTTTCGTAATGAATTTATCGCGGATGAAGAAGTGGGTCTGTATTTTTCAGCTTGCGATCTGGTGGTTCAACCGTATAGGGATGCTACTCAAAGTGGGGTTACTCAAATTGCATTTCATTTTGAAAAACCAATGGTAGTCACAAATGTTGGTGGTTTATCTGAAATAGTCCCTCACAAAAAAGCCGGCTATGTAGTTGACCCCAAACCAGATAAAATAGCCGGGGCAATAAATGATTTCTTTGATCATAACCGCCAGAAAGTAATGATTGAAAATGTTAAGACTGAAAAAGCCAAATACTCCTGGGATAAGCTTGTGGATAAAATCAGGTTTTTATACAAACAATAACTGACTAAAATGGCAGATCATCTTCCGGGGCATGGTCTAAAGGCGGAAGTTCATTTTGATCGGGCATAGGCGGCTGCCCTTTCCCGGCCTCGCCTGTAGCCATTTGTTCATCAGGGTTTTCCGGTTTTATGGTTTCAACTTTCCAGACATCCAGATTTGTAAAATAGTTTACACGCCCGTCTTTCTCCCAGCGGTTCCCTTTTATATTAAAATAAACTTTAATTTCATCACCTAAATTATATGAATTTATAAGATCACATCGATCCTGTATCAACTGAAATTTTATGGTCTCTATAAATTCTCTTCCGTTGTTTTCTTCACGTGTTTCAACTATAAATTCACGTTTCTTGAATTTGTCTGAAACCTGAATAGTATTATGCTTTTCAATTAACTTTCCCTGTAATTCGTAACTCATAACTATCTCTTTTTACCTTTATTAATCTGCCTGTCTCTGATTTATGCTGTATGAATAATGTAGGTTATCTTATAAATAATTGTGGTATGCAAAAATAACAGATTAGATTTTCCGGTTGCAAGATGTTAATAACTATTCTTTTTTCGTTACCCTGTAGCCCGAATCCAATTCGTCAATTTAATGAGTAGTATTATCTTTGTGCGACATTAATTGTTATTATGGAAAAAATTGAACTTATACTTCAGTATTCACCTTGGTTTATTCCGCTTTGCCTGTTTTTAGGTGTGATTTATGCAGCAATATTGTATTATCGCGAGCGGCATAATGATTTTTCTACTGTTGTTCGATATACGCTTGCTTCAATTCGTTTTTTACTGGTAAGCTTTATCGCTTTTCTTTTATTGTCTCCTCTGATCAAAAGGCAGAGTCATCAAACAGAAAAACCGATAATAATTTTTTCTCAGGATTTTTCTTCTTCAATACTAATGAATGATGACTCTACCTACTATAAAACAGCGTATAAGCAAAAAGTGGATTCAGTTTTAGATATTTTGGAGAAGGATTATCAAGTTGAGCGATTGGGTTTTGGTCAGCATGTATCAAGAGGTCATGATCAGGATTTCCACCAGCCATACACCGATATGGGTGAAATGGTTGAATATATTGATGATACATATGAGAACAGAAATCTGGGAGCAATTTTTATAGCTTCGGATGGTATTGTAAATAAAGGTACGGACCCATATTATCTGAGCCGCGATATGATGACTCCGTTCTATGGTGTTGCAATGGGAGACACAACAGTGAAGAGTGATTTGAAGATTACCGCCGTACAGAACAATGATATAGCATATAAAGGGAATAAATTTCCTTTGGAAGTGGATGTTTCGGCTGTTAATGCTAACAATGAAAAGTCGTTGATTCAGGTGTATAAAAATTCTGAATTGTTGGAAAGCAAATCAATAACTGTGGATTCCCGGAAATGGCAAAAGAAATTTTCATTTGTTTTTGAGGCATCAGAAAAAGGGATGCAACAGTATGATATTCGCTTGAAAACCATTGATAGTGAAAATAACACTATGAACAATTATCAAAAAGTGTTCATAGAAGTACTGGAAAGCAAACAACGGGTTTTGTTGCTGGGAAGACGCCCTCACCCGGATATAGCTGCAATAAAAAAAGCCATTCAAAAAAATCCCAATTATGAGATTGATGTGGAAATGTTGTCGCAATGGAATAAAAAACCAGAAGCATATAATCTTGTTATCTTGCACGGATTGCCTTCAGGCGGAAACAGGGAAAAAGTTGTTATACAACAGCTTAAAGAAATAAAAGTGCCTGTATGGTTTATTATTGGTACTGAAACAGATATTAACACCCTGAACCGTTTTGGTAATGATTTACAAGTTGTTGACAGCAAGCAGGAATATGAAGGAATAAAAGGTGAGTTAAATCCTTACTTCACACTTTTTAGTATTAATAAGTATGATAAAGGGATATTACCAGCTTTCCCTCCTTTACAGAGCCTGTATGGCAAGTTTAAAGCTATAGATGATTCCAGAATACTGGTGTACAAAAAGATAGGTGATGTTTCTACTTCATCGCCATTATGGGCTTTTGCTAAAGATGAACAACAAAAATATGCTATTACTTTTGGAGAAGGAATTTGGCGATGGAGGATTTATAATTACATCAAAGAAAACAATCACCAAATGGTGGATGAATTAATCCGAAAGACAGTTAAATATTTAGTTGCCAGAGAGGATAAAAGCCGTTTCAGGATAGACACAAAACCAAGGTTTTCGGAGTTTGAAGATATTATTATCCGGGCAGAGTTATATAATCAAAGCTATGAATTGGTTAATGAACCGGAGGTTAAGCTTGTAATAAAAGATGCTGAAGGAAATCAGTATCCATACGTTATGAGCCGGCAGGATGAAGCTTATGAGATGAAGATGGAGAATCTGAGCCCGGGGAGTTATTCCTTTAAAGCAAATGTAAAGTTGGGAAACGAGCAATTTGAAGAAACCGGAACTTTTGTTGTAGAGGATGTTAACCTGGAAAGTTTAAATACAGTTGCAGATTATAATATGCTGTTTCGAATAGCAGGCCAAGATCAGGGCGATGTGATAACAGCTCACGAAATAAACCAGATTCCTGAGATTATAGAAAAGGTTGATTTAAAACCTGTTTCCTATACGATGAAAGAATACGTTGAATGGGTACACTTGAAATGGTTGTTAATAGTTTTGCTTGTACTCCTGACAACAGAGTGGCTTATACGAAAGCTTAATGGAGCAATATAAAGCAATTTTATTATGGAACAAACTATTTTTTATATTATCATAGCCATTGTAATATTGGATTTTTTGGTTGAACGTGTCTTTGATATCTTAAATGCCGGTAAGTTAAATACGAGTATTCCGGAGCGGTTTAAAGGCTATATGGATGAGGCGAAATACAGGAAATCACAGGATTATAAAAAAGTAAAAGACCGTTTTGGGCTTTTGATTGCCTCTTTGTCTTTTTTCGTTCTTTTATTAATGCTCTGGTTTGAAGGATTTGCTTTACTTGATGAATTTTGGCGGCGCTATACCAGTAATGAAATCTTGCTGGCACTTTTGTTTTTTGGTAGTCTTGGATTAGCGGCCGATATTCTCTCAACACCCTTTTCCTGGTACAGTACGTTCACTATTGAAGAACGTTTCGGATTTAATAAAACCAATATTAAAACATTTTTCCTGGATAAACTTAAAGGATGGCTGCTTGGAATAATTATCGGTGGAGGATTGCTTGTATTAATTGTTTGGATTTATCAGGCTTCAGGAGATATTTTTTGGATAATAGCATGGATGGCCATTACTGTTTTTACCATCTTTATGACAATGTTCTATTCTACACTGATAGTGCCATTGTTTAATAAACAAAAACCGCTTGAAGATGGCCCGTTAAGAGAAGAGATTGAGCGTTTTGCCGAAAAGACCGGATTTAAATTGGATAATATTTTTGTGATAGATGGATCGAAACGATCAGCAAAATCCAATGCTTATTTTAGCGGACTTGGACCCAAAAAAAGAATTGTCTTGTTTGATACTTTGATTGAAAATCATACCAAAGAAGAATTGGTAGCTGTTTTAGCTCATGAAATCGGACATTATAAGAAAAAACATACCCTAACCAATATAGTCCTTTCTTTCCTTCAAACTGGTGTATTGTTATTTGTTTTATCATTGGTTATTGATAATCCTGTAATGTCGGGTGCTTTAGGGGCTGAACAGCCTTCTTTTCACATGGGAATTCTGGCTTTTGGTTTACTTTTTACCCCGATAAATTTTATACTTGGGATTTTAATGAATATGCTTTCCAGAAAGTTTGAATACCAGGCGGATGCATTTGCCGGTCATAACTATTCCGCCAAAGCGCTTAAAGATGCATTAAAAAAATTGTCTGCTGATAATCTCTCTAACTTGTATCCGCATCCTTCTTATGTGTTTGTTTACTACTCGCATCCTCCTGTGTTAAAAAGATTGAAATTCCTCGATCGGTATGAAAAAAACTCCTGATTTCTATGGTCGTGTGCTGTTTATTTGTTTTCTTTGGAGCTTCAAAATGATTTTTAAATTAACAAATGAATTATGATTATTGAAAAAGACAAAGTAGTAGCTATTGATTTCGAACTAAAACTAAATGACGAAAATGGTGCTGTTGTAGAAAAAACAGAAGAAAATAAACCATTGACTTTTTTATTTGGAAACGGTAATCTTTTGGAAAAGTTTGAAGATAACCTTTCTGGAAAAAAGAGCGGTGATGCATTTGCTTTTGGGCTTAAAAGTGACGAGGCTTATGGTCAGCGTCGCGAGGATATGGTCGTTGATCTTCCTAAAGACATATTTAAGAATGAAAAGGGTGAAATTATGGAAGATATCCTTGTAAAGGATAATTTTATACCTATGAAAGATGAAGGCGGAAATGTATTAAATGGAAAAGTTCTTGAAGTAAAGGATGATGCTGTTAATATGGATTTCAATCATCCTCTTGCAGGTCAGGATATTTATTTTTCGGGAACAGTGAAAAATATTCGTGAAGCAAAGAAAGAGGAAATTGATCATGGTCATGTTCATGATGAACATACCGGTACAACTCATGAGTAAAATAAAATAAAGATCAGGTTTTAACGCAGCTAAATGCTGCGTTTTTTTATTTTAATGGTAACCTTCTGAATTGTTTTGCGTAAACATCTTTATTCTTAACTTAATTAAGTAATAATTTAACCCTCTATGCTATGAAACTTTTCAGACTGATTGTTATAAGCCTGTTAGTGATTATTTCAGGTTTATTAATTAACCATGAAGTAAATGCTTCTCCTGGTGATACCATCACCGTTCAGACATTTACATTCAGCACTCCCGGCTCTCCCAAAGAGGGTTGGTTTCAATTTCCTTCTGATAGTCTGGATTATGAAAAGATTTTAATGTATTATACGTTAAAATGTGATAATTCACAGAATCCCGCATGTGGCGAATGGGACTACTTAACCTATACAAAGTTGCATGAATACACCGGTGATTATGATTCTACTTTATTACATCATCCTAAGTTCGAAATAATCGGTAATAATAAAGATACCATTGAACTTGAGCATCAAACTTATTATCATTATAAACCCTGGTGGATGAAATTTTTCTATGCGGTTGATACATTGAGCCTTCATCAGGATACTATTGGGCAGGGAACTCATTCAAATACAATGGCTATGTCTGTACCCTCACCTGATCACCGGGTTCAATATTTGTGGCGTGCCAGCGAATTTAATAATGCGGGTTTCAGCTCTGCACCTTTTACTGGTTTGTGGGTAAAACTGAAGGCCGGAACAGCCGGGTTCAACAAACTCATGGTTTCTGCCAAACAAACGACTGATTCTATACTCAATCCTGCTGATCCTCACCTTGAAGGTTTCCAGGAACTAATCTATGTCAATACATTTATCAGTGGAAACGGCTGGCATTATATCAGATTAACCAATCCAATAAACTGGGACGGACAATCCAACATCATTTGTGATTTGAAATATGTTTCAGGTGCAGGCTCAGATATATTGCTTGCAGGTGATAGTACAGATTTTGTCTCAGGTATAGCCTCTGTTAATGAAGATTATTATCTTGAATTTGACCCCGGCGATAAACTCGATGCCGGAGATGTGAATGAATTGGATAGTACGCAGCAATTTACGTTTGAAACATGGGCGAGGATTGATGATATGAAAACATGGACAAAACTTTTTGTTAAAGCTGAAAGTATTGATAAACGAATTGGCATGGAATACGGGCCTTCATCAAACAATAAAGCCAGTCTTTATCTGTTGGCAGGAAATGGTTCAAATGCTTATGGATACACAGGAGAAATATTTGAAAAAAACAAATGGTATCATTTTACGATGGTGTATGACGGAACGCAGACAGGAAATGCAAACCGCCTGAAGCTTTATGTTGATGGACAGCAAGTAGGATTAAACTATAATTCAACGATTCCTGCTTTTACAGCAAGTACTTTAGAACCATTGATTATTGGTGACGGTAGCAAGTTCGATGGTGCGATCAATGATGTGCGTTTCTGGGATCAGGCACTTTTAGCCTCAGAAGTACAAAGCAGATATTATTCAACGCTTAATAATTCAGACCCATTATGGAATAATCTGCTTATTTATTATCCTCTGGATAATGATCAGGTTATTAATATTGCGGATGCCAGTGATAATAATTATACTGCTTTTCGCGCTTTCCCACAATTTAGGAGTTTCAAATCCAACAGGGTTTTCGATTTTCAGGTCGATCCATACAGACCACAGGTTATTTGGGAACAAGCTCAGTATGCCGGTGTGAAAGATTCAATATTAATGATGGACTCTACCCTGGCCAAAAAGGAAATGATCGTGTTTTACAATGATTCAATGAATCCAACTACACCAACCGATACGATATACTCCTATATATCTGATTGGAAATATGTTTATGATAGTCTTGGAAATGTTGTCGATTCTGTTTGGTATTCCGGAGACTCCACCATAATCTATGAAGATTGGATTTACTATGGCTCACCTTATGAAATTATCAACAAATGGGAGATAGGTCGCTTTATCACACCTTATGGAATAGGGCTTGATTTGGGTGCTGATGGTTGGACATGGGTTTATGATGTAACTGACTATGAACCCTTACTTCACGATTCTGTTTATCTTTCATCCGGAAACTGGCAGGAATTACTTGACCTGAAGTTTGTTTTTATTGAAGGTACTCCTGCAAGGGAGGTTGTCGATATACAACAAATACATGAAGGCTCTTATCAACTTAAATCTATAGACACAACAATATTACCGCAAACAGTAACAGTTATGCCACAAGCTCAAATGTGGCGGCTAAAAACACGTGTTACAGGCCATCGCTTTAACAATCCGACAAATTGTGCAGAATTTTGTCCCAAGATGCACTATGTTAAAGTGAATGGTATTACACGTTGGAACTGGCAGATAGTTCAGGAATGTGCGGATAATCCTTTATATCCTCAGGGAGGAACCTGGCTCTACGATAGAGCCGGGTGGTGCCCCGGGGCAAAAGGCAAAACCCGTAATTTTGAATTAACCCCCTTTATTTCTGGTAATAGTTTTACTGTAGATTATGATTCAGACCCGGATTCTTATGGCGAATATGTAATCCAGAATCAACTTATTTCATACGGACTTGCTAACTTTGATAGAGATGCAGGAATTACTCAAATAAAAGCACCCAGTGACTGGAAGGTCCTTAACAGATTGAATCCTACCTGCAGTAATCCGGTTATCGAAATTGTCAACCGTGGAACAGATACGCTGAAACAATTAAGTTTTAATTATGGTTTTCCAGGGGATTCAGTTTATTCGTATACCTGGAATGGTAATTTGACTTTTATGAACAAAGAAATAATTACTTTGCCTTCTATTGATTTTAATTCGCCTGCAGCTCAAAAGAATAGATTTTTTGCTGCTGTTTTTGACCCCAATGGCCTTCAGGATCAATATGTTTATAACGACACAGCCTACAGTACCTTTGATCTTGTCCCTGAATATAATGTGCCCCTTGTTGTTTATTTTCAGACAAATAATAATCCACAGGAAAATGAATGGAAGGTATACGACCATCAGGGTAATGTGGTCTATTCAAGGAAGTCATTTAATCCTCAAACCCAATACATGGATACGTTAAACCTGCCCGCAGGTTGTTATGAACTTATATTAAAAGATAGTGATCACGACGGAATATCATGGTGGGCAAATAATGAAACCAATGGTTTTATGCGTTTACGGGAACAAGGAGGAACCTACGTTGCTATGCTGGAAGGAGATTTTGGAAAACAAATTCGCTATCCTTTCCGCTATGGAGTAGATGTTAGCGTTGAAGATCAGGAGAATAAAAAGAATGTGTTGGGAGTCTTTCCAAATCCGGCAGATGGGAAATTCAAGGTTATGCTCGATGAAATAGATACCCGAAATATAAAAATTGAAGTATTTAATAATGCCGGAAAAGAAGTCTACAGAAAAGTTTTTGAAAATTCAGGCGATAAATATACGGCAAAAATAGATTTGTCAGGTAATGAAAACGGGATGTATTTTATAAAAGTATCTATCGATAGAGCAGTTTACACTGAAAAAATAATTTTGAAGCATACGTCTTCAATAAAAAACAACTTAAAATAATAAACAAAATCAGGTAAACAAAAAACCGGTTGAACGACAGATTTTTATATAATTAAATAAACCGGGCAATGATCAGCCGGTTGGCGAAAATACACACTCGCATGATTATAATGAAATTGAAAAACCTGTGTAGCCGGAATTTGATTTGTCATGGCGAGCTCCCCCGAATAAATGACGGGGACCACTAAAATCAAAATTATTAACAGATGAACCGATTAACCTCTTTCCTGAATTCTTGCTCTCTTACCTCGAAGTTCACGCAAGTAATAAATTCTGCTCCTGCGAACTTTTCCTCGCTTCAATACTTTAATATCCTGAATAAATGGCGAATTAATCGGAAAAATTCTTTCAACACCAATCCCGGATGATATTTTCCGTACAGTAAACGTTTTGTTTTCTCCTGTACCTTTTACTTGAATGATAGTACCCTGGAAATTCTGAATTCTTTCTTTATTACCTTCCTTTATGGTATATCCTACTGATATAGTATCTCCTGAATTAAAAACGGGAAAGTTTTTCTTCTCAATGTATGTGTTTTCAACATACTTTATAAGTTCCTGCTTATTCATCGTTTTCGTATTTATCCGGTTCTCTTAAAAATGAGTGCAAATATACATGTAATTTTTCAAATACCAAATACAAAATTTGCTGTTTTTATGAAGCTGCAAAAGTAGTGGTTTTTTATAAAAATGCAAAAGGTGAACTGTAGAAATTAATTTTGCATAGCTTTTATTAGGCAAGCATCAGGTTTACCCCGATTCCATCAGGGCTCGTTTCTTTAGCCTGTAGCACATCATCTACTGCAATATCATAGCTGATGTACTTCAGACTTTTTCAGCAGGCTTTTTTATATGTCAGAAATATTGTTGTATTAGTTTTAACCTGTATTATTCAAGCAGGTCGGGTCTTCTTTCGCGCGTGCGTTTTTCGGCTTGTTCGTTTCTCCATTCATCAATTTTCCGGTGATTACCAGACAGTAAGATATCCGGGACTTTGTGTCCTTTGTATTCTAATGGTTTTGTATATACAGGCGGAGATAGCAAGCCATCCTGAAAAGAATCGGACAAGGCAGATGTTTCGTCCCCCAGAACACCTGGTATAAGTCTTACGATCGTGTCTGTAAATATTGCTGCTGCCAGTTCTCCGCCCGAAAGCACATAATCACCAACTGATAACTCCTTAGTTACATAAATGTTCCTGATGCGTTGATCAATGCCTTTATAATGGCCACACAGTATAATGATGTTATCCATGGTAGATAAGTTATTAGCCTCTGCCTGTTTATAGGGTTGCCCCTCAGGTGTTGTATATATCACTTCAGCATACTGACGTTCTGCAAGCAAAGGATCAAGGATAGCTGCTACTGGCTCTATACGCATTACCATACCAGCACCTCCGCCATATGGATAATCATCTATACTGCCATATTTATTTACAGGATAGTTGCGTGGGTTATGAAAATGGATTTCAATCAGCTTCTTTTCCCTGGCACGCTTTATTATAGAATGATCAAAAGGCCCTGAGAACATTTCCGGAAATATTGTAATAATGTCAATACGCATAATTTTTTGTATTTGTTTTAGGCAAATATAAAAAGGAAAGGAGTTTGCTTTTTATATTTTTAGCATTAAGTGATGAAACGAACATGAATTTTAGCATTCTAAAATACACACACGAGAATGATTAAATGGTGTAATGAGTGATGCGATGATGTGATGATGTGATGATGCGAGAGGGCGAACTGAGCGAACTAAGCGATTTAGAGAAAAAGCGAACAACGAACAAAATTATAAACAGATGAAACAATCCATAATTCAAATAATTATTAAGCACACACGAGAATGATTATTTTACTTCATGCGGGTCTGCTGATTACAGCGGGGTTCATTATGATCAAAATTATAAACGGATGATTTTTTATATTTAAAATTAATCTTAGGATGGTTATAATTCTGGTGGTTTTCTCCAGTCTTTCTTCTGGCTATGCTTTTTCTTTTCTTCCAGTCTCTTTTCTTTTGCTTCTGTGGGAGGGTTAGTTTTCTTTCGTTTTTTGGGTTTATTAAGGCCTTGTTTTAAAAGCTGATAAAATTTTTTGATTGCGTTCTCCCTGTTGGATGATTGCGAACGTGA
The DNA here is from genome assembly GCA_021740245.1 of Bacteroidales bacterium. GTDB lineage: Bacteria > Bacteroidota > Bacteroidia > Bacteroidales > PWNQ01 > PWNQ01. Next base: position 32,981 of record JAIPAE010000011.1, read on the forward strand.
TTCCTGGGATGTGATAATCAGATAACCGTTGCGGGAGATCATGTTTGCCAGATTATTTCGTAAAAGATTTTTTTCTTCATCGGTAAGTAATTCTGAATTGTCCACATCAAAACGTAGTTCTATCTTAGTACTGGTTTTATTTACATGTTGTCCTCCCGGTCCGCTGCTGCGTACAGCAGTAATCTCAAACTCGTTCTCAAATTGTCTACCTTGTAAATCAGCCATAATTTTCAAAAATAGTGAAAAATGCTAATCTCTATAAATAGTACAGGCAAAAAAGGAACATCCTTTTATTATACAAATGTTTCAAATGCCGGAACCTACAATATGTTTAGTTGACAGTTAATCAAAGTTAGGATACTGGCTGAAATAATTTTTTATTTCTCTGCTAACTACCGGAGCCAATAATAATAGTGCAATAAGGTTCGGAATAGTCATAAAAGTAATCACCATATCTACAAAGTTCCAAACGATATCAATTTTTCCCAGGCTTCCTAGAAATACAAATACTCCAAAAAGGATGCGATACCATGTTACATTTTTCCAGCCGAAAACGTAGGCTGTTGCCTGCGAGCCATAGTACGACCAACTAATCATGGTTGAAAATGCAAAAAGGACAAGAGCGGCTGCAACGATATGCTGGGCATACTGCCCCATATTAATGACTTCCAGACCACTGGTAAAGGCAGTGACGGTCATTTCAACACCTTCCTGTCCCGACATCCAGGCACCTGTAATAATGATCACAAGCGCTGTAAGCGTACAAACTATAATCGTATCAACAAATGGGCCGACTGAAGCGACCAGTCCTTCACGAACCGGGTATTTTGTTTTAGCTGCGGAATGTGCTATAGCTGCAGAACCCTGACCCGCCTCATTGGAAAATAATCCCCGTGCTACTCCATATCTTAGCGCTATGATGAATGCTGCACCCAGAAATCCACCTTTGGCTGCTGTACCTGTGAATGCATCTGTGACAATCATCTCAAAGGCTCCCGGAATTGCTTTGTAAAAAGTAAATAATATGATGAAGGCACTAAGCAAATAGAAAAATGCCATTAATGGGACAAGCTTGGACGTAACTTCAGCAATTCGTTTGATACCGCCTAAAATTACCAGAAAAACCAATCCTGTAAAGAATAAACCGGAAATCCAGGTTTGTATGTTATAATTGGATTGAAGGACATCTGACATGGAGTTGGATTGTGCCATATTACCAGTGCCAAAAGAGCATAATATCGTTGCAACTGCAAATATCATGGCCAACCATTTAGCATATTTTCCAAGTTTATTCTTGAGACCGTATTCCATATAATACATCGGACCACCGGCAACAGTGCCATCAGCATGTACACCACGGAATTTTTGGGATAATGTACATTCTACAAGCTTGATCATCATTCCGAAGAAACCAGTAACCCACATCCAGAATATGGCTCCCGGGCCTCCATAATAAATAGCCAAAGCAACACCTACGATATTTCCTGTCCCTACTGTGGCAGAAAGGGCTGTGGTCAATGCACGAAAATGGTTGATGTCTCCTATATCTTCCTTTTTGTCATATTTTCCGCTGATAATGCCTATGGCATGACGGAATTTTGTGATATGAAGAAATTTAAAACGGATAGCAAAATAAATGCCGGTTGGAACCAGCAGGAAAAGCAACAGGTAACCGCCTACAAATTCATTATATCCTGTAATAATGCCATCAATGAAGTGTATAACTTTTTCCATATTTGCAAAATTTGGGTTGAGTGTTCAAATATAGCAAAATATACATAATTTATTTAGAGCCTGCTGAAAAACACGAAATAATCTCATAATGAAAGCTATACATCGGTTGAATGTTTATTAAATGCAGGGTTTTGGTCTGCATTTTGCAAGAAACCTTACATTTTTTAGGTACAATTATTTGCTTAAATTTGATTAATTCGGTAATATTCATCTTGTTATTGCGGGATGGAACTTACCCCTGCTTCCATATGGGTTTGTTAGTTTGTAGTACGTCACTTAATGCGTTGGCTGCGGCTCGTAGCTGATGCCCTATAGTCTTTTTCAGCAATCCCTGTTTATTGAATTATTACCGGATCACCATAATATTTGGGCTCTATACTAAAAATAAGATCAAGTAACATTTTAACACGGGCTAACTTTTCTCTTAATTTTGTTTTAAATCCATAATAGTGACTTACTTTTCCAGCTTTATACCCGATGGCTTGTATGTCATGGAATCCTGCAATATAGATGGCCCGTTTTATATGAAATTCCTGGGAAATTACCGTAATATTAGTTTGTCCAAATATAGCCTTGCTTCGGATAACTGAATCTAATGTGCGAAAACCGGCATAATCAAGATATATTTTTTTTGCCGGGATTCCTCGTTTGATAAGGTCTTTTTTTATAGTTGTTGGTTCATCATAATGTTGTGAACTGTTATCTCCGCTTACCAAAATATAATCGATCTTGCCTGCTTTGAAAAGTGCTTCTGCGGCATCTAACCTGTTTTTATAGTAAAGATTAATATATCCGTTATTCAGGTATTTCCCTGTGCCTAAAAGCAAACCGACTTTGTTGTGTTTAATGGATGTAATATTATCATAAACTGCATCTTTTGTTCTTAATTCTACCAAAATGTTGGCAAATAGAATAAAGATCACTACTGACGAAATCAGAATAAGCAATGCCAGCCACGAATATTTGAAAAATAGTTTCATGCAGATAAGGATATATATTTAATTGATAAATTAACAGAAATACTTGCAAATAATTGTGATTTGTTTTATTTTTATTTGTGCAAATAGTGAGAATATTTTCATGGAAGAGCCTAACTGGAAAGATCTGCTTGCTTTCAGCAAACGTGAGCGTAATGGTATATTAACACTGCTGATTTTGATTGTTTTGACATTGGCAGGCAGGACTATATTACCTGAATTTGTGCAAAAGGAAATGTCAATCAGTGATGAAGCATACAAAAGGATGGATTCACTTCAACAAAAAATAATAACTCTTGAAAAAGATAATGAAGTATATCAATCAAGTTATTATAAACCAAAAAAAAATAACCCAAAACAAAATGGAAATACGGAATTGACGCCTTTTAAGTTTAATCCTAATACGTTGACAAAATCAGGCTGGAAGAATTTGGGGTTTTCAGACAGGGATGTTAATATGATCATGAATTTTAAGGATGCGGGAGGGTCTTTTCATAAAAAGCAAGACCTGAAGAAATTATACTGCATATCAGATATTCAATATAAAAAATTGGAACCTTATATTCAGTTAGAAGTAGATACCTTGAAACTGGAACGTTCCGGGAATAAGAGTCATGCTTTCAAAGGTGTAGTTAAATTAAACGATGCAGATACGGTTGATCTTCTTAAGATACCCGGTATAGGTCCATTTTATGCCCGACAAATATTAAAATACCGGGAAATGCTCGGAGGTTTTGTCTTGCCTGAGCAAATCAGCGAGGTTTATGGGCTTGAAAAAAAGTATAAAAAACTATTGCCATATGTTAAAGTTGATACGTTAAATATCAGAAAAATAAATATTAATAAAGCAAAATATTATGATATACTCAAACATCCTTACATAGATAAAACTTTGGCTTACCAAATAACTGAATACAGACGACTGAACGGGAGTTTTGAAGATTTTGAAGAAGTTCGAAAAATGAAAAATATTCCCGATTCTATACTGAAAAAAATAGAACCCTACCTAAAAGTTAAGTAGTTTTGATGTAATTTTCTATTTTAGCTCAAAATTTTGAGCTAATGAGTAAGCGAAACATTTTCCGACGATATAACCGTACCTTTTGGACAGCAAATACTATGGAGTTATTTGAGCGTTGGGCATGGTACGGAATGTTTATGTTAATGGCATTGTATCTGACCGGGTCCCGGGATGAAGGGGCGTTAGGTTTTACACAGATTCAAAAAGGACATATGATGGGGCCCGTGGTAGCTTTGTTATATTTAATGCCGCTCTTTACAGGAGCCATAGCAGACCGTTACGGATATAAAAAAGTTCTAATAACTTCATATGCTATTATGGCTTCAGGGTACGTTATGCTGGCTTATATTCAAAGTTATACTTTGTTTTACATGGCTTTTTTATGGCTTGCGGTGGGAGCAGCATTGTTTAAACCAATCATAACTGCCACAGTAGCAAAAACTACAAATTCCAAAACTTCTTCGGTTGGCTTTGGAATATTTTATATGATGGTTAACCTGGGTGCTTTTATTGGTCCTATTGTTGCATCCAAAATGCGGGTGTTTTCCTGGCAGTACGTTTTCCTTATTTCAGCAGCGGTGATAGTCTTCAATCTGCTTCTTGTGGTGTTTTTCTATAGAGAACCCGAAAAAGAGCTGAGTTCAGAGCCGCTTTTAGCGTCTGTAAAAACAATATTTCGTAATGTATGGACGGCTGTTAAAGATGTTAAGTTTTTATTGTTTCTCATTATTATTATTGGATTTTGGGCAATGTATAACCAGTTATTCTTTACCCTTCCTGTTTTTATTAATCAATGGATGGATACCAGTATGGTCTATGACTTTTTGCATTCCATATCCCCCGGGCTTGCTAATGCAATTGGAACATCAGAGGGAATAGTGGAACCTGAAATAATGACGAATCTGGATGCTATGTATATTGTACTCTTTCAGATTTTGGTTTCTACTCTTGTAATGCGATTCAGACCACTAACGGCAATGACTTCAGGCATTATAGTAGCTTCTGTTGGGCTGGCTCTTAGCTTTGCAACAAACAACCCCTTCTTCCTGGTTTTGTCTTTATTGATTTTTGCCGTAGGAGAAATGTCAAGTTCTCCCAAGATTAATGAATATATCGGAAAGATCGCTCCAAAAGATAAAGTGGCTTTGTATATGGGAGCTTCCTTTCTGCCAATGGCCGGTGGTAATTTGCTTGCCGGTTTTATCTCAGGAGATGTTTATGGAAATTTGTCTGATAAAATTAATTTGCTGCGCCATGACTTGATCAATAGAGATATATATCCCCCTGAGATCAGTAATGATTTTACTCAAAATGATTTGCTTAACATGGGAGCGGAGAAACTCCAAATGACTCAGCAACAACTAACAACATATTTGTGGGATACCTATCAACCAGGGAAAATCTGGATCATATTGTTTGTTATCGGTATCGCAACTGCAATTGCTTTGTTTTTGTATGATTATTTACTTATTCGAAAAGGAAACCCTTAATTGTATATTTAAAGCGTCTATTAATTTTGATGAACAGAAATTATTAACCCGTGTTTAACAATTATAATGGTAAAACAACTCTTAAATAAACTGCAAAAAAACTTCCTGGACCAATACAAGGAGGATTCTTTCGATTTGCAAAAAAAGATGGAATACCTTTTTTATTTTAGCCAAATCGGAATTATTTTGTTCTTTGGCTTAATTATATTAAGGGTTTTCGGAAATTCGAATATTTATTTCATTACTGTCCGGTAAAAATAAAAAAAAATATTCAGATATTCGTAACTATCTGAAAAATAGCTAATACTTCGTTAAAATATTTTTATTTTCAAAAGTAAGCCCCCTGTGTCAGAATAATGAAGGTTGCATGAGCTC